>MVZB01000099.1 GCA_002068205.1 candidate division BRC1 bacterium ADurb.BinA292 | reverse complement strand
CCGCCGACGCGTCGGGTGACGCGGCGTGGCGCAACTGGCTGGCGCAGCGGCTGCTGACGCGCGGCGGCGAACTCGCCAAGCGGATCGAAAAGCGGCGGGAGGCTGACCGGCGGCGGGTCGCGCAGCGCAGCAAGGCGGACCCGAAACACGCGGCCGATATTGTGCAGTACGAGCCCCTGGCCGACGTCAGGGCGCGCGTGGCGGCGATGAGCCAGTAGCGCGAGCGGCTGGCGGCGGGCGGGCGATGGGCCGCACCGGACGGTCTCAGCGCGGCGCGATCGGACATTGGGGAAACAGCGCGAGAATCGGGGATTCAGGATGAAACATGCCCCATCGGCAGGCCGGGGTGACAGGCAAGGGAGATTGATGGTGTCAGTTGTCTCAAATCGCACGATGGCCGGGGCCCTGTTGGGGCTGGGCTTGTGGCTGCTGGCGGGCGTGGCGCAGGCCGGCGCGCCGTTCGAGGTCTGGTTCCCGGTCGACGGCAACATCAACACAACGCTGGACGACGCCGCCGTCGCCCGGTCGGTGCGCTGGCCCGAGGGGCTGGATCCGCAGTTTCTGTATTATCGGCGGCCGACGGGATTCGGCGATTTCGAAGTCCTGACGCGCAGCCTGAACGACAACGAACTGACCGAATTTGACGTGCGCGAGGCGATCAACCGTGCCGTGGAAACCTGGAACGACGCGCTGGACGACTTCCAGTTCCCGCCGCCGATCGCCGCGGACCTGTGGGCGCCTCACCCCAACTCGCCCCCCTGGTGGGAATATCATCCGCGCAATTCCGCGCTCGACGGCTACAACCTGATCACCTTTCTGGATGACGAGACGTTTCCCGGCGACGTGACGGGGGGCCAGATCGCCGCCACGCTGTTGACCTTCTTCCATCGCGATTTCAGCCTGGAGGATATCCTGGCGGGCTATCCCGAAGTGGACCCCGACCTGCTCAATTCGCTGCACTTCGGCGACACCGACGTGACGCGGGTGGCGCTGGATTTCGATGGAGACGACCAACTGGACCTGTTCTTTCCCGAGATCCGCAACTACAAGCAGGGCGAACTGATCGACGTCGACATCATTTTCGCCACGACGCTGACCTACTACGACTGGCCCGAAGACCCGGACGACATCCCCGTGAATATGGAGCCGTTCGTGGCCGGCTCGCCCGATATCCAGGCCACGATGATGACGCAACTGGGACTGGCCCAGGGGATCGGCCTGACCTACATCATCGATTCGGTGATGTATCCGTTCACCGAGGGGCCAAGCAGTCCGTTCCCGACGAACCCGTATCGCAAGCGCGAGCTGGCGTTCGACGACATCATGACGGCGCGACTGACGCACAACCCCAACTGGCTGGACCCCAATTTCGGGGCGATCGCGGGCAGCGTGCTGGAGGGCGCGGTCGTCGACGGCGACGCGATTGATGTCGATGACGACGGCGAGGTGACGCAGCCGGTCGACGAGGAGAACGAACTGGACGCCTACATCGTCCAGAAGCCGGTCTTCCTGGGCGTGCGGCCGGTGCAGCTTGCCGAGAGTGCCGTGCTGGCGGGGGGGAACACCGGCCGCGTCGATCCGGAGTACACGCAACACCCCGACAATATCGAGGCCGAATCCGTGCTGGGCGACGCCAACGACGGCACCTACCGGATGATCGCCCAGGTTTTGACCGGGCGCGAGCTGGTGATCCAGCGCGGCGAGGGGGACGACGACCTGTTCTTTCCGATCGACATCGAGGGCGACGAGGAGCCCGACGAGATCGAGGGGGGCATCACGCTGGAGGACGACGGGGTGGTCGACACCGTGTCGCGGCTCAATTCGGCCTACCTGTTCCCCGGTCTGCCCTCGCACGACGACAACGGCACGACGCTCAGCTACGCGCTCTATCTGGATGAGGACGGGGAATACCCGCTCAACCCGGTGCATGATTTTTTCCTGGAGGAAGAGGACTATCCGCCGGAGTTTTACGGCGGACCGATGCTGACCATCACGCAGGGCAACGGCCAGGCGCCGGTGTTCTTCAACCGCGCCGACCGCGAGTTCGAGAACGAGTACATCACGGTCGACGTCGATCTGATCGGGCGGTTCGCGCTGTCGATCAACGACGGCCAGGCGCTGCTGTCGGGCTTCCGCAATGGGCCCGAGTCGTTCGTGTCGGTCACCTCGCCGCTGGGCCAGTTCTCCAACAAGTTCACCGCGATCGGCAACGTCGTTCAGTCGATGCTGATTTCGGACGCGGACAAGCGCGCGACGGGCGTCTTCAGCCGCAACAACGATTTTGAACTGCGCATCACGATCCGCGAGACCGAGAACGGCGGCGAGAGCGGCATCAATGACGGCGTGGAAGTGACCTACAGCCTGACGAACCCGACGTTCACCCCGCGCGTCTACTCGCTGCGCCAGGTGCTCGACACGCTGCTGTTCGGCAGCGAGAACCCGATCTATGTGCTCGACTATGAGGGGACCCAGGAAGTCCTGGACGAATCAATCGCGCTGACGGGCGATGAGATTCCGACCAACGTGATTTACCAGACATCGATCGCCGACCCGGTTTTCCGCGGCTACATCAATCTGCGCGGGGCGGGGACCGTCACGCCCGACACGGTGATCATCGACCGGCTGAGCGCCCTGGAGAACGACGGGAAGGCGCGCGGCACGGATCTGCGCGGGCCGGACGCCGGCGCCCTCGACACCGGCGTGGCGCTGCTGTGGGAAGGGATCGAGGTGCCCGGTCAGGAAACCGTGAACCTCTCGTTCAACATCGGCTTCCTGCCGCCCGGCGAGCTGCGCGATTCGTGGGTGCCGTTCCCCGACGGCGACGTGACCATCGGCGATCTGACCGGGTTCGAGGACGATCCGGGGCGCGTCGCGCTCGTCCATGTCACCCAGGGCGAGATCACCGACAATATCGACATCATCACCAACACCGGCGAGGAGATCGAAGGGGTGGCGCAGGTTTCGCCCGAGGAAGGCTACGCCTCCGGTCCGCTGCGGTTCCGCCGGGCGCGCAACGGCGGGTTCCCGGACGATGACTTCGTCACGATGCACGGGGCGTTGGGCGACATCGACAACGACGGCGACCTGGACTGCTTCGTGGCCAATTTCGGCGGCGGCGCCGACCTGGTCGCCAGCCGGATCAACCGGCTGTATTTGAACGAACAGCGGGTCCTGCCCGACGGCACGATCGAGTACTACTTCCGCGACGTGACGCTGGGCGAGGACGGGATCAAGGGGACGCCCGACGACCGCTTCGACCGGATCGTGGCGGAGAACAGCGTCGGCGTGAATATGGCCGACTTCGACGGCGACGGCGACATCGATCTGTTCGTCACGAACATTAACGGGCCGAACCGGTTCTACGAGAATCTGGGCCCCGATCCGGACAAGATCGGGTTCTTCGCCGACATTTCGGCGGAAGTCCTTCCCGGCCTGCTCAATCGCGGCTGGGACGAACAGGACCCGTCGGGCTGGGATTTTCCGCATCGCGCCGCGGTCGGCGACATCGACAGCGACGGCGATCTGGACCTCATCATCAGTCAGCGGATCCCGTTCTTCGACGACACGCAGACCAACGCGTGGGCCGATATCGCACCGCGCGACGAGGATTTCCCGCTGGGCGATCAACTGATGGACTCGCGCGCGGACCTCTTCTCCGAGGCGCTGCTGTTTGCCGAACGGGTCCTTGTCAACCAGATCAATCAGCCGAATTACAGCCCCTACAAGCGCGGCTTCTACTTCGTGGATGAAACGCTGGGCAGCGATGAACGGGCCGGCACGCTGACCTCGCTCGTGACCCAGCGGGTGACGCTGAACAGCAGCATCAACGAAGGGGTGGCGCTGATCTCGTTCGACTCCTCGGAACTGGACCGGATGCCGCCCGTCTTCCCGATCATGTTCAATATTTCCGATGACGGCACGATCAACGGCGTCGCCTCGCCGATGGCGGCCGCCGGAGCCGAGCCGCGACTGGGACCGTATGTCTCGTCGGCCAGTCTGGATCTGTTCTCGGTGCGAAACCTGTCGGAAGACATTCTCTATGTGAGCGGTCTGATTCCCTTGACGCTGGATGTCGAGGAAGGCGAGGGCATCGTGACGGCGGGGCTCCGCTCGGCCTTAACGGGCCTCACATTCGACGGCGGCCACCAGGCGTATTTCCGCAATGTCGACATGTGGTCGATGGAGGAGGGGTTGCTCGGCGCCGACCAAGTCGACGACGGCTATTTCGCCTGCTTCAACTACAACCTGGACTACGGAGTGGCGACCGGGACCACCCAGTTCGACATGCTGCCGTTCGATCAGGCGGCGATCGGCGAAGGCGATCCGCCGTCGCCGACGGTGATGCCGACGGCCGGCGGCCTGTTCGCGATCGAGGTCGATCCGACCAATCCGTCGCGGTTGCGTCATGACGCGTTCCCGCTGCTGATCGGTTTCCCCGAAGGGCATGACGGCGATTGGAACTTCCAGAATGAACCGCCGTTCGAACGGGACCTTGCCAGCAACGTCTCGCGCGTGGGCTGGGCGGCGTATATTGCCGATTTCCAGAACCGTTCGGCGCCGCGGCCGTTCATCGCCGCCGATAATGAGGAAGGTCTGGGCGGGCCGCCCTATACGTCCAACTATACCGACGAATTTGGGGATTATTCGGCCCATGGCGTCGCGCGCGGATTTGGCACCTCCGAGGCAGGCGGCATCGGTGGGATTGCCGTGCAGTATCTGCAGAACTATCCCGGCATCTACACCGGATTAGCGGACAGCGAGGAAGTGGAGTACTATCCGGAACTCGCCGTGGAACCGTCCGAAGGGGCCGAGTCGGTCCAGGCGGGCGAGCCGTTCGGCGTCGCCGTCGCGGACTTTGACTGGGACGGCGATTATGACTTCTTCCTGGCCAATACGACGGTCCCCGGCATCACCATCAATCCCAGCACGGTCATCATCGGGGGCAATCCCGCGCCGAATCAGCTGTTCCTGAATGACGGTTTCGCCCGGTTCACCGAAATGTCCGATGCGCTGCTGCCCAACAATGAGCTCATCAGTATGCATACGGTGTCAGGCGACCTGGATAATGACGGGGATATCGACCTGGTCGTGTTCAACGCCAACGACGGGAACGAGATCTTTTTCAATACGATCTTCAACAAGCCGCCGGACCTCGCGAAAACGAACGACGCGACACTGTTCTATGAAACAACGCGGTTGTTCCTGCCGGATCTGAGCGGCAGCGTGCTGGCGCCGCCGGCGCCCATCGACTCGAGTTTCTCCGGGCTTTCGATCCGGACGACGGTGGGCGACATCAACCACGACGGGCGGCCCGACATGGTGATCGCCGAAGGCGGTCAGTACTCGGCCGACGGCGACTTCACCCGCGTGCTGCTGAACAAGGGCCAGCCGATCGGCGATTCGGTGCCGGTGTTCAAACCGGGCGACGCGACTTTCCCGGCCCCGCACGTGGACATGTGGAACCACAATTTCCTGGCCGACCCGCTGCCGCTGGTCGGGTTCATGGGCGAGCAGTTCGAGACGAGCGACGTGGCGCTGGGCGATGTCGACAACGACGGCGACCTCGACATGTTTATTGCCTCGGTCGGCAGCGGCACGCGGCTCTATCTGAACCAGGACAGCGACATTCAGTTGTTCAACTCCGCGCCCGACGACGACGCCCTGGGCGACGCGATCTTCGACCCCGGGCCGGGTTTCCCCGTGCTGGAGGATCCCGATGGGGGCGACCTGCTCGGCGTTGTGCTTAAACAGCAGAACCGACGGATCAAGCTGGCCGACCTGAATGGGGACGGCCTGCTGGACGTCGTGATCGCCAACGGGCTGACGAATTCCGGCGCGCCCAACGCCCTGCTGCTGAATCAGCCGGGCGACCCCGGAACCTTTATCGACGTGACCGAGACCAACCTGCCGACGACGGAGATCGGCGGCGTCACGATGGGCATCCCGGACAATACCAACGACGTGGGGCTGGCGGATTTCGACGCCGACGGCGACATCGACATTCTATTCGTCAACGAGTCGACGGCCGGCGCGCCGTACGGCTTCCGCCTGCTGCTCAACGACGGCAACGCGATGTTCGAGGAGACCGAACCGGGGTCGCTGATTCCGGAGTTCATCGGACTCAAGCCGTATGCCATCGTGCTGGCCGACTTCGACAATCTGGGTGAAACGACCGAGGACGTGAACTTCAACGGCGTGCTCGACCCGGGCGAAGACACCAACGGCAACGGCATCCTGGACTGGGAGGACAAGGGCGAATCGGACGGGATCTGCAATGCGTCGGTCGACATCTTCATCAGCGTGATGAATGGACCCGATCTGCTGCTGGTGAATGATCCGGCGCAGCCGGGCCATTTCCTGGCCGGGGAGTCCAGTTCGCGCCTGCCCGACACCGAGTTCGGGGGCGGCGAGTCGCGCGGCTGCGACGCCGGCGACATCGACCTGGACGGCGACATGGACATCGTCGTGGCGCAGTATGTCGGCGGCGTGACCCGGCACGTCCGCGTCTGGCGCAACGGGACGCGCACCTTTGCCGACGGGACGGTCCGCCAGGGCTACTTCACCGAGATCTCGCATGAAGTCCCGTTCAGCCGCGCCAATCTTCACGTCTCGGAGATCGGCGACGAGCCCGATGACGCGTTCGATTTCGCCGGATGGGCGACCGACGTCGATCTGTTCGACGCCGACCTGGACGGCGACCTGGACATGATGATCACCTGCCTCGGCCGGACCGGCGAGCTGGCCGTAATGGGCGCGCAGGACATCTTCTACTGCAACCGGCTGATCGGCGACGGGTTCAACGCAAAGCCGGAGGGGATCATCCAGACGCCGGGCGATCCGATCGTGTTCAGCGCCACGCCCCCGGCGGCCGAGCTGGGCGAGACGAAGCAGGTGCGGCTGATCGGCGGCAACTTCGCTCCCGACCAGGTGACCTACCTGGGCGGCGAGGGGGAGGACGCGCAATACGAGCGGCAGCCCGGCGTGCACGTCTCGTTCGGCCAGGGGATCGAAGTGCTGGAGGTCGACCGCAAGAGTGGCGCGGTGCTCGACGTGGTGATCCGCGTCAAGGAGGACGCGACGCTCGGGCCGCGCCGGATTGCCGTCCAGAACATGACCAGCGGCGGCTCGACGACGACGAAGATGGGCATCTTCACGGTCTATGAGGAGCTGCCCGACGCGATCCGCAACGCGGTGCCCGACACGGTCTGGACGATGTATTGATCGCGATTGAATGGAATGAGCGCGGGGAAAGCCGGCAGGGCGGTTTTCCCCGCGTTTGTTTTTAGGGCAGGGAAGGGATCACGCAAGACACGAAACGGCACGCAGGCTTTTGAAAATTGCACTGGCCGGGCCGAGCCGGTAGAATTTTGCGGATACCCAGTCCCGCCCGGATGCGCGTCAGTGCGGCCGGGCCTCGCCCATCTCCGTCCCAAGGTCCCCCTTCATGCCTTTCTGTTTGTCGTGTCGCCTGGCGCTTCTCTCGCTGCTGGCCGTCGCGGTTGCCGGCGCCGGCGCGCGAGGAGCCGAGCCGCTGCCGGCCGCGTTCATGCCGTCGAGCGAGGTGCGCCCGGGGATGCGCGGCGAGGGGCGGACGGTCTTTCGCGGGTTTGACGTCGAGACGTTCCAGGCCGAAATCCTCGGCGTCGATCACAACGCCTATCCGGGGAGCAACATGATCCTGGCGCGGCTGTCGGGCCCGCTGCTCGAGCAGCATGGCGTCGTGGCCGGGATGAGCGGCAGCCCCGTGTTCATCGACGGCCGGCTGATCGGCGCCGTCGCCTACGGCTGGTCGTTCGCCTATCACCCGTACTGCGGCATCACGCCGATCGAGGACATGTGGTCGGTCTGGAACAAGGTGGATGAGGCGCCGGCGACAACGCGGATGGCGCGCAACGGCGCGGGCCGGCCGTGGAACTACCGCGAGGCATGGGACGCCTATCAGCGGCGGCTGGCGGGCGAGCCGGCCGAAGCGCAGCCGCCGCCGACGGGATTTCGGCCCTCGTTGCCGCAGTTTCGCGGGCTTGAGGGGGAGATGCGGCCGCTGATGACGCCGGTCTTCGTGTCGTCGGCCTCGCCGCGGACGCGCGACCGGCTGGGGCGCTTCCTCGCCGGGCGCGGATTGGAGCTGTTTGCCGCCGGCGGCCTGACCGGCGCCGACGCCGCGGCGCCCATGGACGCCCCACCGCTCCAGGCGGGCTCGTCGCTGGGCGTGCCGATGATCACCGGCGACCTGATGCTGGGGGGCGTCGGCACCGTCACCTGGGCGGACGGCGACCGGATTATCGCGTTCGGCCATCCGATGTATGCCCTCGGGCCGACGAATGCGCCGATGTCGCCCTCGCGCGTGCTGGGGTTCATGCAGAGCTACAACCGATCATTCAAGCTGGCCGAAGTCGGCCCCGCCATCGGCACGATCACGCAGGACCGGCTGTTCGCCGTCGCGGGGCGCGTGGGGCCCACGCCGGGGCAGGTGGAGGTTCGCGCCGAGATCGTGGGCGAGGCGGCGCATCGCGCGCGCGAGTTCCGGTTCAAGATCTGGGATCACCCCGATTTCATGCCGATGATGGTCGTGACGGCGCTGGAGGAAGCGTATCTTTCGTCGGTCTCGGAGGCCGGGGACTACACGGCGCGGACCGTGACGCGGATCCGCATGCGCGACGGCCGCGAGATCGAAAAATCGTTCGTCGCCTCGTCCGATGTGTTTACAATTCTCAGCGCCAGCTATGAGATGATGTTCGATCTGTTTCTGCTGACCGAAAACCCGTTCCGGGTCGGGCAGATCGACCGGATCGACATGCGGACGGAAGTCAATCCGGGCATCCGGCGCGATTCGATGTTGTGGATGGAGCCCGAGTACAGCCGCTATGAACCGGGCGAGCTGGTCCAGATCCGCGCCCGGTTCCAGGAATACCTGGGGCCGGAATACGACCGGGTGCTGGAGCTGCGGCTGCCGGAGGATCTGAAACCCGGCACCTACGTGCTGCACGTGGCCGACGCCTCCACCGCGGTGCGGATCGAATCGATGGCGCGGCCGGGGCAGTTCCTCGCCGATGACTTTGACGATCTGATCCGCATCGCGCGCGCCTCGCATGTGCCGGAGGACAAGCTGTATCTCTATCTCTACGAGCCGGCGCTGGGCGTCGATCTGCTGGAGCATTCGCTGGGGGGGATGCCGGTGTCGGTCGAAAGCCTGATTCAGGCGACGGCCCCGGCCGGGCTCCAGTCGATGAGCGTGGGGCGGCTGGCGCAGACGCAGACCTACGATTTCCCCGCCCCGGTATACGGAGCGCAGACCCTGTTGCTCGATGTGGTGGAACATGTCCAACGTTAAGACCGGATCAGTCAAGGAAGCGCTCTTGCGACCGATCAGCGTGCTGCTGCTGGCGGCGGCCGGATGGAGCCTGTCGGCCGCCCCGGGCCTCGCCGTCAATTCCGAGGCGATCAAGGACGACACCTATGAAAATCTGGGCGAGGGCCAGTTCGAATCGGTGGCGCTCAGTTCGGACGGGTTCGTCCGGCCGGCGTTCGCGCGCGAACAGCTTGGTGAAAGCGGGACGCCGATCATCTGGGACGCGGTGACCGAGGCCGGCGGGACGGTGCTGGCCGCGACCGGCCACGAAGGGCGGCTGGTGCGCATCCTGGACGAGACCACCAGCGAAACGGTCGCGCAGGTGGCCGAACCGGAACTGACGTCGCTGCTGCGGCTTCAGGATGGGACGGTGCTGGCGGCGGCCGCCCCGTCGGGCCACATTTATCGGCTGGCGCAAGACGACACGCTGACGACCTACGCGGCGGTCGAGGCCAAGTTCATCTGGCGGATGGTCGAGGGGCCCAACGGCGACGTGTTTGTCGCGACGGGGGCCGAGGGCAAACTGTTCCGCCTGCGGCGGAGCGGCGCGACGGCCGACGTGCGGGAAATTCATGACTTCAAATCGGCCAACCTGCTCGACCTGTGGATCGACCGCGACGGGTTGATGGGCCAGGCCGGCGCGCTCTACATCGGCGGCCAGGATCCGGGCTGGCTCTACCGCTATCTGCCGGAAGCGGACCAGGTCGAGGTGGTGTTTAACCCGCGGGCGGAGGAGATCCGCGCGGTGCGGCCCTATGCGCGGGGTCTGGCGCTGGCGGTCAATACCGAGCGGGCGCCGACGCCGCAGGCGATGAACCTGACGATGCGGATGGCGGGGGCGCCCCCTGCGGGGCCGGCTCCCGGCGCGCCGCAGATGCCGGGCGACGTGAGCCAGGCGCTGGCCGAGGCGCTCTCGCCGGCCCGCCAGCCCGATTACGGGACGCCGCGCAGCGAGGTCGTCCTGCTGCAGCGCGACGGATTCAGCCGGACGCTGTGGAACGCGCCGGAGCGGCCGATCCACGACCTGGCCGTCTCGCCCGATGGCGAGGGCGTGCTGGCGGCGGCGGGCGGCAACGGGCGGCTCTTCGAGGTGCGCGATGACGGCGAGTATGCGATCGTGGCCGACCTGCGCGACGATTACATCGTGCGGCTGGCCGAGAGCGGCGAGCAGTTGCTGATGACGACGGCGCGCAACGGGACCGTCTGGGCGATTCATGACGGCGCCGCCGCCGACGCGGCCTACATTTCGCGGCCGCTCGACGCCGGTGCGCTGGTGCGCTGGGGGCACCTCTACTGGCATGGCGAGATCCCCGCCGGCCAGTCGGTGCGCGTCATGACGCGGCTGGGCAACGACGGCGACCCGGAATCGGATCTGTGGGGCGCATGGTCGGAGGCTCGCGAGGTATCGCCGGGCCAGGCGCTCGAGCTGCCGGGCGGGCCGGCGCGGTTCCTCCAGTACAAGGTTCAATTCGGGAAGCCGGGGCGCGGCGGTGAGTCGGCCCGGATGGATTACGTCGAGGTGTTCTACATCGAGCCGAACGCCGCGCCGCGGATCACACAGTTGACCGTCACGCCGGCGGGGGGGCAGCAACCGG
>MVZB01000098.1 GCA_002068205.1 candidate division BRC1 bacterium ADurb.BinA292 | reverse complement strand
GCGGCGGCGGATTGCGGCGGCAGGGGGGCATGTGGCGCAGGCGATCGCGGCGACGGGAGCGGGGGAGTAGGAAGCACGAAATTCGAAATTCGAAATTCGTAATAAAGTGGATCCGAAGCCGTGTCGTCGCGTTGCGTGGCGAAGGTCTGGCCGCGCGTTCCAAGAAGACGGCGTGAGCTCGCTCCGATCGGGGGTGCGGCGGATGGGGCTGACATGGGGGTTTCCTAGGTGGGATGGAAAGCGTTGAAACGGTTTAAAAAAACTATCGCGTTCGGGAACCGGCCGAGGCCCGGTGCTAATATCCGTGCCTATGGGGGTTCCAATGGAAAGCCCGCTAGCGCGGGCTGGCGGGTGGGCTTGCGCCGCCGAATCCGACGGGTTATTTGCCGCAGGATCTCTGGCATCCCTGGCGGGATGCGGGGGGATCGAGAGCCGAGGACGAGGGACGAGAGCCGAATTTCGGAGTGAGAAAAAGCGGGGGGAATGACCGGCGAGGGCGCCGGTCCCACACCGGTGGTGGTGCGTCGCTCGGCTATTTGCGGGCATCCGCGGCCGGCGATGGCTTCCCATCGGTGACCGGTTAGGCTAAAGTGGGAGGATGACGTCCGTGTTGCCCATCGCCGCCGAAATGCAGGAGCCGCCGGCCGAACTGCGCGGGCTGACGGCGGCGGAGCTGACGGCGCTGCTGGCGGAGGGGGGCTTCGAGCCGTACCGCGCGCGCCAGCTCTACCATTGGCTTTACGTGAAGGGCGCCGAGTCGCTGGAGGAGATGACGAACCTGCCGCGCGCGCTGCGCGAGTGGCTGGGCGAACGGACGCGCGTCGGGGCAATCGAGCTGGCGCGGATCCGCGGCGCCGAAGGGGCGACGCGCAAGGCGCTGTTCCGGCTGGGCGACGGCAAGTTCATCGAAAGCGTGCTGATGCGCGACGAGCCGGTGGCCGTGGATGATACGGAAGCGGCGGCCGCGCCGGCGCGGATCAGCTTCTGCCTCTCCTCGCAGGTCGGCTGCGCGCTGGGCTGCACGTTTTGCCGGACGGGGTTTGGGGGCTTTCAGCGCAATCTGACGCCGGGCGAGATCGTGGGGCAGGCGCTGACGATGCGCCGCCGGCTGCTGGCGGCGGGCGAAACGCTGCAGCACATCGTGTTCATGGGCATGGGCGAGCCGATGCACAACCTGGACAACGTGCTGACGGCGCTGCGGCTGCTGACCGACCCGGAGGGGTTCAAGCTGTCGCGGCGGCGGATCACCGTGTCGACGGTCGGCTGGGTGCCGGGGATCGAGCGGCTGGGGGCGTCGGGCGTCGGCGTGAACCTGGCGGTATCGCTCAACGCGACGACCGACGAGACGCGGTCGACGATCATGCCGGTCAACCGGCGCTACCCGATCGGCGCGCTGCTGGAGGCGCTGCGGCGATATCCGCTCGAACCGCGCCGGCGGATCACGATCGAATACGTCCTGCTGCGCGGGGTGAACGACACGCCGGCGGATGCACGGCGGCTGGTGGGGCTGCTGCGCGGGTTGCGCTGCAAGGTTAACCTGATCATGTTCAACGCCTGCCCGGAGCTGGCGTATGAGCCGGTCGAGGCGGAGGGGCTGGATCGGTTCGCGGCGGTGTTGTCCGAAGCGAACATGACGGTGACGGTGCGCTGGAGCAAGGGGCGGGAGCTGGAAGCGGCCTGCGGGCAGTTGGCCGCGCACGTGCTGGAGGCGGCGCGGGGGTGAGCGGCCGTTCATGGAGTTGCCGATGATCTGCCGCCGCGAGCTGACCGTCTCATGCGCCGACTGGGCGGAAGTGCCGGGGCTCGTCCATGGGACGACGACGCGGTCGGCGCTGCCCGAGCCGGGCAAGCTGGACTTCTTTGACGCGGTTGAGCGGGCGCGGGGGGTGGGGGCCCTGCCCGAGTGGCCGGCCGTCGGGGCGGACCAGGTGCACGGCGCGCATCTGGAGGTGATCGCGGAGCTGGATGGGTTGCGCGCGCGAGGGGTTCGCCGGAACGAGGGGGCCGATGCGTATGAGTTTCCGGAGACGGACGCGCTGATCGCGCTCGCGCCGGGCGTGCTGCTGGTGATCCAGACGGCCGACTGCCTGCCGGTGTTGCTGGTCGACGCGGAGCGGCGGCGGGTGGGGCTGGCGCATTGCGGCTGGCGCGGGCTGCTGGCGGGGCTGGCGGAGAAGACGGCGCGGGCGATGATCGAAGCGGGATCGCGGCCGGCGGCGCTGCGAGCATGGCTGGGCCCGTGCGCGGGGGCCGCGCGCTATGAGGTCGGGTGTGAACTGGTGGATCGGTTCCGGCGGGCGTTTGCGGAGATCGATCCGGCGGTGATTTCGCCGGAGGGGACGCATCTGGACCTGGCGGCGATCGCGCGGGAGCGGCTGATTGGGGCCGGGGTGGAGGCGGGCAACATCCTGGCCAGCGGGGAGTGCACGCTGACCGATCGCGCGCGGTATCATTCCTACCGAGCCGAGGGGGAGCGGGCCGGCCGGATGCTGTCGTTCATCGGATTTGAGGCGTCGGCGGCGGGTTGACGGGGCTCATTCGGATGCGCGGTCGCGCGGGGACTTGAGATCGGGAGGGGCGTTCGGGTCGGGCGGTTCGGCGGGTCCGAGCGGACGGGCCATGCCGAGAATGCGGCAGAGGCGATTCAGTTTAAAGACTTCCTTGAGGCGGCGGGTGATCGCACGGGGGCACATGGCGATGACATGAGGTCTCGCCATGGGATGGGCGCGCTCCGCGAGTTTTTCAGGATCAGCCAGCTGCCATGGCGGTCAGGGCTTGGCGATCGTCCGAGCGATGGCGTCGCGGGTCGGCGGGATGATGCCGTGCTCAGTGATGATCCCGGTGATGAGCTCGGCGGGGGTGACGTCGAAGGCGGGGTTGCGCGCGCCGGCGCCGGGGGCGGCGATGCGGACGCGGGCCATTTTGCCCTCGTCGGTCCAGCCCCAGGCATAGTGGACCTCGTCGGCGCCGCGTTCTTCGATCGGGATGGCGTCGCCGTCGGGGCAGTTGAGATCGAACGTGGTGGAGGGGGCGGCGATGTAGAACGGGATGCCGTGTTCGCGGGCGAGGAGGGCTTTTTCGTAGGTGCCGATCTTGTTGGCGGCGTCGCCGTTGGCGGCGATGCGGTCGGCGCCGGTGATGACGATGTTGACCTCGCCGCGGCGCATGAGCAAGCCGGCGGCGTTATCGGCGAGGACGTCGACGGTGACGCCTTCCTGGAGCAATTCCCAGGCGGTGAGGTTGGCGCCCTGGCAGCGGGGGCGGGTTTCGTCGGCCAGGACATGGATGCGGCGGCCGGCGCGGCGGGCGACATAGACCGGGGCGAGGGCCGTGCCCCAATCGACGGTGGCGAGCCAGCCGGCGTTGCAGTGGGTGAGCAGCGTATCGCCATTGTGGAGGAGCTCGGCGCCGTGGCGGCCGATGGCCTCATTCTGGCGGACATCGTCGTCGGCGAGGGCTTCGGCCTCGGCGCGGGCGGCATCGGCCTGCTGCGCGGCGGGCAAGCCGTCGAAGGCGCGGCGGACGCGGTCGAGGGCGTAGAACAGATTCTGCGCCGTGGGGCGGGTCGCGCGCAGGAGGGCCTCGCCGGCGTTGATGTATGCGTCGCGGCCGGGGCCCTCGGGGGCTTCGAGGACGACCTGAACGAGGCCGAAGGCGCCGGCGGCGCCGATGGCGGGGGCGCCGCGGACGATCATCTCGCGGATCGCGCGGGCGGTCTCCTCGTGGCGCGGCATGCCGACGATCTCGAAGCGGTGGGGGAGCAGCCGCTGATCGATCAGGCGGACGGTTGAACCTTCGAGCCAGACGGTGCGGTAGGGTTGATTGTTGACGAGCATGGTTCAGTGGTTCCTGGGAAGGGACGTAAGGGACATAAAGGACGGAAGAAGGCCAAGTGGGGTGTTCATCGTGGGTCGGGATTCAGATTTCGGTTTCGCTGTCGACGCGGAGGACGACGCCGAGCGACTGGCCGCGGCCGAGGAGTTGGAGCAGGGCGGGGAGCAGCATCGCGCTGCCGACGAGGACGGCGGCCGACCCGAGCAGGACGGTGAGGCCGAACTGGCGGAAGCCGGGATGGCGCATCAGCGCGAACGTGCCATAGCACAGGGCCATGATGCCGGCGGTGAGCGGGATGACGCGGCCGACCGCGAGCATCGCGTGGCGGACGGAGCAGGGGCGCCGGTCGTGATGATACTGCGTCAGCTGCAGGGCGTTGTCGAGGACGAGGCTGAGGATGAGCGGCAGGGCGAGGACGGTGAAGAAATGGATGCGCAGGTTGGCGAGCGCCATCAGGCCGCAGATCCAGACGATTTCGGCGACGACGGGGATGAAGACGAGCCACGCCAGCCGTGAACTGCGGAAGTGAAGAATCAGGCCAAGGAGGATGCAGAGGACGGCCATCAGGATCATGATCGCGAGGTTGTATTTGATGAGCTGGGCGAGCTCGCGCTCGACGAAGGGGTCGCCGATCAGTTCGAGCTGATCGAGGTCGACGCGGAGCGCTGCGGTCATCGCGTCGAGCCGGTCGGGGGGGAAGCCGCCGGCGCGGGGGTAGATCATCGTGGCGACATAGTACTGGCGCTTGCCGTCGGGGTCCTCGCGGCTGGTCAGGTAGCGCCAGACGGTGTTCTTGAGCGCGTCGCTTTCATTGGCGGAGAAGCGCAGGAAATCGGGGTTGTCGCTGCGCAACTGAAGCTGGCGCAGTTGTTCGAGGTAGCGCTGAAAGACCCCCGGGGCGAGTTTGAGGTCGCCGGCGGCGGCCTGCAGCTCGTCGCGCAGGCGCGCCAGATCGATGCGGCGCAATTCGTTCAAGGCTTCCTGCTGGGAGCGGATCGACGGCAGCGCGATCCGCAGCGAGTCGTAGGAGAGGATGCCGTAGACGTCGCGATCGAGGCGGTTCAGGTTGCGGTAGAGCTGGTCGTTCTGTTCGAGGGCGCGCTGCAGGGTATCGCCGCGCACGACGGCAATGACGGGGCGGCCGGGCCGGCCGAAGCGGTTGTCGGCCTCGCCGAGTTGCTCGTCGGCGGGATAAAAGAAGGCTGAAATCGAGGCGAACCGCGGAAAGAAATCGAGGTTGCGGGCCTGGTAGCCGAGGAAGACGCTGAGCAGGAGCATGACGCCGAGGGTCATGCGCGGGCGGGTGACGGCCGGTTCATAGAAGCGCTCCAGACTGAAGCGATAGAGCTGAACGGGCTTGACGCGGCCGCGCGCCAGCAGGGCCTTGAGCGAAGCGAAGAGCGGGATCACGATGAGACAGGCGAGCATGTTGCAGAGGATGGCGATGGCGGCGATGATGCCGAACTGGGCGAGGCCCTGCGAATCGCGGAGGATCCGCGACAGATCGCGCCAATGCTGCACGTCGCGCAGCGAGGTGACGAACAGGAGGGCGAAGAGGACCGTGACAATGACGGCCGAGGCGAGAACGCCCCGGCCGGTTTCGACGTAGGAGCGCGAGAGCGCCCGGTAGTAATTGCGCTTCTGATACAGTTCGAGCGTGAAGCGGTGATACATGTGGATGCTGTAGCCGATGCCCATGGCCGAGATGACGATCAGGAACGCGGCCATGACGGCGGAGATGCCGTTGAAGGCGAGCGTGGCCAGGGCGAGGGTCCAGACCAGGCCGATGGCGGGGGGGAGGAAGATGAAGAAGAGCGACTCCAGCTTGTGAAAGACGAGCAGGACGAGGAGGAAGGCGAGGGGAACGGTGATCTTGAGGATCTTGTCGAAGTCGTCCTGGACGCTTTCGATCTGGCGGGCGGTGGTGACGTGATTGCCGGCGAAATCGATCTCGACGAGATCGGCCCAGGGGGCGCGCCGTTCCAGGATCGAGCGGCGGCTGCTTTGCAGGAACCAGAGGATGCGGGTGGCGTTGCGGCCGTTTTCGGCCGAGACGACGGGGTAAAGGAGGAGGTAGATGGCGCGGCCGTCGGGGCTCATGAAGTAGCCGTCGCGGGTTTCGAGCCGGGTCGGACCGCGGCTGATGGCGACGCGCCGCTGGATGGCCTCGAGGGCGCCGAGGGGGTCTTCGCGGAGCGTGCGGGCGCGCCGGACTTCGGCGGGGGCGAAGGCGTTGAGGCGATGGGCCGCCAGCCGCTTGAGGTGGCGCGCGAGGTTGTCGGCGTCGCGCAGCTCCGCCCAGTCCTCGGGGGTCAGCAACTGGATCAGGCGCAGATCGGAGAGGGAGGAGTAGTAATCCTGGGCGAGTTCGTCGACGCGGTAGATCGGGGGGAGGAAGTAGCGCGCATCGTCGAGCCAGCGGGCCAGTTCGGTGGCGACGCTGATCAGGACGGCCTCGTGGCCGGGCTCCCTGGAGCGAACGGTGACGACGATCGGTTCGAGGTTGCGGTAGTCGCGCACGACCTCGCGGATATTGAGGGCTTCGGGCGAGGCAGGGGGAAGGAAGGCGACCAGACTGGTGTCGACCTCCATGCGGCGCAGGGTGTGGACCGCCCCCGCGGTCAACAGGGCCAGCAGCGGGAAGAAGAACCAGGCATGGCGGAATGTGGTGATGGCCAGGAAGCGGAGGAAGCGCCGTCTCATTCCGTGTCGAAGACCTCATCGAGCTCGTTGAGGGGATGGAACAGATAGCGGTAGGGGACGTCGACCTGGAAAATCCGGTCGGGGACGCGGGTGCCGAACTGATAGCTGTCCTCGGTGATATCGAGGCGAATGCGGGTCCGGGGCCGTTGCCCCTCGATGAGGACTTCCTGGGGCATCAGCCGGGTTTCGCCGATCTGTTCATCGGTGAAGTAGTCCCAGCGCGTATACCAGACCTGCCAGGCGCGATTGTCGGTTTCCCAGTCGATCCGGCGGGGGAGGCCGCTGCGGGCGTCGAGGAGGATCCGGCGCAGTCCGGGGGCCTCGGCGAGCGGTTCGAGCGGCTCGAGGATCCAGTCCTTGCCGGACACGGTGACGCGGAAGCGGCTGCCGGTGATTTGCGAGCCGATTTGGAAGATCGGCATCAGGTCGCCCGGCTCGACGCCGTAGCGCGCGAGGAAGGGGGAGCCTTCGGGGGGGATCGGTCCCTGGAAGACGTGGCCCTGCTGGCCGCCCTCGTGGAACGTGACGGTCATGATGTTGTCGACGACCATGACATCGAAGAGGCGAATGCCGGCGGCGCGATGGAAGCCGCCGAGGCGCAACTGATTGCGGTCGAGCCCGAAGAACGAGAAATCAAAGTGACGCTGGCCGGGCCACCAGCCGCTGCTGGCCGAGAGCCGACCCATCATGTGGACCTTCGGCAGGAAGGGGAAGACCTCGCGGTAGGCCTCCTTGTAGTGCCTGGGGTCGGTCAGGGTCTGGGCGAAGGGCTGACGGGTGAGGGTTTCGGGGTAGGCGAAGTCCGGCCTGCCGCCCAGCCAGGCGCAGCCGTTGAGCAGCGCCGGGAGGATCAGCGGCAGGACCCAGCGCAACGCGCCGGAGCGGGGCCGCAGGCGGGACCGTGTGTTCATGTGGAGGGGGCCTTCCATGGAGAGGTCATCGAATCCGTGTTTCAGAAGGGACACAAGGGACGCAAAGGACATAAGTGACATAAGAAGATGTGGAAGGCAATCCGATCCGTGGTCCGCTAGGTTCGTTCCGATCCTCCGGAATCGCCCAGATGGAGGTTCTTGAGCGTCTGTTTCCAATCGGGCTCGCGGCCGGTTTCGCGCTGGCGGCGGACCTCGGGCGAGCAGGCGCAGGGCTCCGTATTCAGGTTGGCGCCACAGCCGGGGCAGAGGCCCTTGCAGTCGGGGTCGCAATAGAGCCGGTCGGGGAGTTCGGCCATGATCAGTTCGCGCAGCGGCTCGGCCAGCTCAATTACCTCGCCGGTGTAGAAGCGCGTCAGGTCGAGGTCGTCGGCGTCGGCGGCAATTCCGCGCTCATCGCGGCCGGGGCCGTGCATCCAGACCTCCGTCACCGGGACGTGGATTTCCGCGGCGGCGGGCCCGAGGCAGCGGACGCAGCGGCCGGTGATCCGGGCGGTCAGATCGCCCTGGGCGACGATGTCGGCGCCGGCCATGCGAAAGGTCAGGCGGCCGCGGACGCGATCGGTGAAGTCGAATTCCTCGTCGACGAGTTGCAACTGGCGCGGGTCGAGGTCCAGCTCCAGATCGAGGGGTTGATCGCGGAGGCGCTCGACGAGCAGTTTCAGGTCGGAAGGCATCGGGGAATCTCCGAGGGGCGGAGCGTGGTGGAGCCGACCGGAAGCGGCGCCGGGGCGGGCCGGCGATGCCAAGGGGGAGCAAGAACAAGACCGGATCAGCGGTGATGCGAGAAGCCGTTGAGATTCTGGAGGATCCGGATCGAATCGAGCGTCTTGCCCGTCCCCAGGACGATCGCGGTTTCCGGATTATCGGCCAGTTGGACGTTGAGACCGGTCTCCTGCATGAGGAGCGTATCGAGCCCCTTGAGCTGGGATCCGCCGCCCGCCATGATGATCCCCTTATCGACGAGGTCGGCGGCCAGTTCGGGAGGGGTTTTCTCCAGCGTCGACTTGACCGCGTTGACGATGGCGGAAACCGGCTCGGCGAGCGCCTCGCGGATCTCCTCGCTGGTGATCGTGATCGTGCGCGGCAGGCCGGCGACCAGATCGCGCCCCTTGATCTCCATCGTCCGCTCCTCGGGCAGCTCGTAGGCCGAACCGATGCGGATCTTGATCTCCTCGGCGGTGCGCTCGCCGATGAGCAGGTTATATTTGCGCTTGATGTGCTGGACGATGGCTTCGTCCATCTTGTCGCCGGCGGTGCGCTCGCTGATGCAGACGACGATGCCGCCGAGGGAGATGACGGCGACCTCGGTGGTGCCGCCGCCGATGTCGATGATCATCGAGCCGCCGGGCTCGGTGACGGGCAGGCCCGAGCCGATCGCGGCGGCCATCGGTTCGTCGATGAGGAACGTCTTGTCGGCGCCGGCCTGCTCGGCCGATTCGACGACGGCGCGTTTTTCGACTTCGGTGATGCCGGAGGGGACCGAGATGACGACGCGGATGCGGGCGAAGGGGAGCCAGCGCCAGCGGACGCGGGCCTTGGTGATGAAGTGGGCCAACATGCTCTGGGTGACGGCGAAATCGGCGATGACGCCATCCTTCATCGGTCGGATGGCGACGATATCGCCCGGGGTGCGGCCGAGCATGCGCTTGGCGTCGGCGCCGACCGCGAGGGTGCGGCGGGTGCCCGACTGGATCGCGACGACGGAGGGTTCGGCGATGATGATGCCCTCGCCCCGCACGTAGACCAGCGTGGTCGCGGTCCCCAGGTCGATGCCGATATCAAGCGAGTACATGCGGTTGAGTGCTGAGGCCATCGAATGTTACTGCCGCGCAACCGGGTCGGGCTGAGCGCGGCCAACCAATCACAGGATCAACGGGGCGTGTCGTGCCTGATTGACGGGGTGAACAGGTAGCGCTCAGGGGACGTCTCGCGCCCGCCACCGCAGGAGAGACCGCAATCCAATGCATTCCACAGGGCCACCGCGTGCCCCCCGGAATCCCGACCGTATCCTGACACGGGGAATCGGTGGTGTCAACCGCCTCTTCCGAGGGTGGCGCGGGCGGGGCGTGGATGGTACGGCGAGCGTGTTTTGGAAGGGACCTATAGGGACATAAAGGACGAACGGGACGGAAGGGACGTGAGAAAGAGGGCGGCCCGATTCCCGGTCAGGGCGCGGGGCGGGGGTTAATAGCGGCGCATGACGGGGTCGACGACGTCGGCCCACGCGAGGATCCCGCCGGTCAGATTGGCGACGCGGGGGTATCCGGCGCGGGCGAGCAGGGCCGCGGCCATCGCGCTGCGGCCGCCGGATTTGCAGTAAATGACGACCTCCGCCTCGCGGGGGATCTCGTCCAGCCGATGGGCGAACTGGCCGAGCGGGATCGGATGCGCGCCGTCGATGCGGCAGATTTCCCATTCGAACGGCTCGCGCACATCGATCAGGAAGAGCGCGTCGGCGGTCTGCATGCGGTCGTGCAGTTCGGCGGGGCTGATTTCGCTGAAGCCGGGTCCCGCCGCCGCCGGCGAAGCGGCGCAGCGGGCCGCCTGCTGACGCACGCGGGTAATCGTCGGCCGGTCGCCGCAGACCGGGCAGGCGGGGTCGCGCGCGACGCGCAGCGTCCGGAACTCCATCGTCAGCGAATCGATCAGGAGGACGCGCCCGGCCAGCGGTTCGCCGCAGCGGGCAAGCCACTTGATGGCCTCGGCCGCCTGAAGCGCGCCGACGAGCCCCGGCAGCACGCCGAGCACGCCCCCCTCGGCGCAGTTGGGGATGGCCGCGGCGGGGGGCGGCTCGGGATAGAGGCAGCGGTAACACGGGCCGCGCGGGTGATCGCGCCCGGCCGGGGCCGCCAGCAGCGCGACCTTGCCCTCGAACCGGTAGATGCTGCCGTAAACATTCGGGCGGCCGGCGAGCACACAGGCATCGTTGACCAGGTAGCGCGTGGCGAAGTTGTCGGCGCCGTCGAGGACCAGGTCGTAGCGCGAGACGAGATCCAGCGCGTTATCGGCGTTCAGGCGCGCGGCATGCGGTTCGAAGCGGACATGCGGATTGACGGCGCGGAGCCGTTCGAGCGCAACTTCCAGCTTGGGGCGGCCGGCATCGGCCGAGGTGTAGAGCACCTGACGATGCAGGTTGGATTCATCGACGCGATCGAACTCGATCAGGCCGAGCGTGCCGACGCCTGCGGCCGCCAGGTAAAGCGAAGCGGGGCAGCCGAGGCCGCCGAGGCCGACGATCAGCGCGCGGGCGCGCTTGAGGCGGCGCTGGCCTACCTCGCCAAAGCGGGGGAGAGCCAGGTGACGCCCATAGCGGACGAGTTCGGCGGGCGAAAGGGCGGGGAGTTCTTCGGGGCGCGGTGGGTTGTCGGGCATGAGGGGCCTCCGGGTTCCGGGTGAATTGTAGCGGGAACGGCGCCGGGGGGGAACGAGACGCCGAACGCCACGACGACCGCACCCGCCGCCGGGGCGAACGTCTTGAAGATCGCCACCACGACGAGC
>MVZB01000097.1 GCA_002068205.1 candidate division BRC1 bacterium ADurb.BinA292 | reverse complement strand
GCCCCCGCCGGGTGGGGGGAGGGGAGGCAGAGGAACGGGTTGACGCGGCGTCGACCCCTGCGGGCGACGGGACGAACGACGTTTGGCCATGGACCGATCACACCATCACGCGGGATGCATCACCGGCCCCACCTTACACAAATCCGGGGCGGGCTTCCACTTCCGCGCGAGAATGGCGAGAACGGGCTGATCATCAGGACGGACGAGAGACGTTGTTGCCGGGATGGGGCTAAATCACGTAGGTTCCGAAGATCGTCTGCGTCGACTCGGGGGGGAAGGGGGCCTCGATCAGGCTGTCGCCCTCGACCAGGAACAGGCCGCGCAACTGGGGCGTGACCGCCGAAATGATGCCGTAGGTGCCCGAGCGGATCGGGCCGAAATCGGTCAGGCTCTGGATGTAGTGGCCGATCTCGAAATGCTTGTCCATGATGTCGGTGGAACCGGCCGAGAGCGGCAGCCCATTGATCGCCTCGGCCAGGCGCGGCAGGTCTTCCGGCGCCAGGTGATAGAGCAGATACGTCAGGTTGTCGCCCAGGTTGGAGTCGGCAATTTCGGGGTGAATCGCCCGGCGCTCGAGCGATTGCAGCACCAGGTTCAGGTCATAGCGGGTCTGCAACTGGTGCAGGCACCAGAAGAGGCACTTCAGATTCAAGAGGATCTTTCGGGTCTGCCGGGACTGGCGGACCGGTGCAGTGGGAACAGACATCGCGACACTCTTCAAGTCGGCTTGACTTGTCGTCAAAGAAATCATATGCTTCAAGGTTTTTGCGCGTCAACAGGAAAAGAGGACAGAGATATCCCACCCTCCGCACGGACCTCGCTCAGACGATTGGAAACGCAAGACTTGCCCCAACCGCCGCTCCGGATCCGCGGAGCCGACCGGCCGCCGCGACGCCATGGCGGGCGGCCGAGCGGAATTGTGTCATGAGCGCCGACCTTCGTCCAGTGAAACGAACCGGTCCGGTGGGCCGCTACGCCCCGAGCCCCACCGGCGACCTGCACCTGGGCAACCTGCGGACCGCGCTCCGGGCCTGGGAGGACTGCCGCCGGCGCGGCGGAACGTTCATCCTGCGGATCGAGGATCTGGATCCCCCGCGAACGGTGCCGGGCGCCGAAGCGCGGATGATTGAGGACCTGCGCTGGCTGGGGCTCGATTGGGACGAGGGGCCCGACGCCGGGGGACCGGCGGGTCCCTACCGGCAATCGGAGCGCGGCGCGATCTATCAGGCCGCGCTGGATGAGTTGACGCGCCGCGGGCTGACTTACCCGTGCGTCTGCAGCCGCCGGGACCTGCGCGAGGCCAGCGCGCCCCACGGCGAAGCGGGCGAGCCGGTTTACCCCGGCGTTTGCCGCAGCGCCGATCCGGAGAGGCTGGCACGGCACCCCGGAGGGGCGGCGGTCCGCTTCCGGCTGCCCGACGACGCCGTGATTGAGTTCGAGGACGCGGCCGCCGGCCCGCAGCGGTTCGATCTGAACCGGCTGTGCGGCGATTTTGTCATCCGTCGGCGCGACGGACTGTGGGCCTATCAGTTGGCCTGCGCCATCGACGACGCGCTAATGGGCGTGACGCATGTGGTGCGGGGGGCGGATCTGCTGACGTCGACGCCGCGCCAGATCGCGGTCCTGCGGGCGCTGGGGCTGCCCGTCCCCAGCTATTGTCACATCCCGCTGGTCGCCGACGAGGCCGGCCGGCGGATGTGCAAGCGCGACGGTTCGTGCTCGATTCGCGCGCTGCGCGCGGCGGGGCAGTCGGCCGACGAAGTCCGGCGGATCATCATGCAGGCCAGGCTGGTTGATGTTGAGAATGGGTGAGTCGAACGGATGGAAACACAAGAAGCAGCGCAAACGGCAGCTATCGATACCGATATCGATATCGATATCGATGGCGATACCGACAGTGATGGCAAGGAAGTGAGGGGCGGGGAGGAGGCTGGAGCAACGAAACTGGCGGCGGGTTGGCGGGGGATGCTATCCTGCGGGTCGACGTGCCGGGATGGCGGAACTGGCAGACGCAGGGGACTTAAAATCCCCCGGCCGAAAGGCCGTCCGGGTTCGAATCCCGGTCTCGGCACCAGCCTCACCTCACCGCGGTTGAGCTGAGGGGCCGCTCACGGGTTGAGCTGAGGGGCCGCTCACGGGTCTGCTTCGCGGGCTTCGGTGTCGGCCAAGGTCGCTGGGGTCGGGAACTCCCGCCCGAAGACCGATGGATTTAAAGGGTATCGACCTGACAGGCCAAGGTTCAGTCGACGTCAAATCCGCCCAGATCTCCTGATGGACCCGTTGAAGTCCGGGCAAGCCGGCGGTTCCGTGCCCCCATTGGGGCGCAGGATGGGCCGGGCACGAACTGCCTTCGCGCCGCCAGTTAAAAACGACCATCGCGAGGTAGCGGGGATTACCTTTTACCATCTCAAATTAAGTGGCACGATTCACGTCGCTCAGCACTTCGTGGTCCCGGAAGGCGCCGTTGCGATCGTAACCTTGCATGACCATGTCAATGGCACGTGGGCCGGGATGCGTGACTCCCGTGCCGGCAGATGCGTGGCGATGGCTTCGATCTCGGCGGCGGAACCGGACATCCCGCAGCTCTCGCAGGTGCAAAGGGGCGGATAGGCTTCAATGTTCACGAAGTCCCACGAGGCGCCCAATACCTCCGGCGCCGGCTTCCGTTGCAGGTTTTGACGTATCGATCAGCCACCTCCTTCGGTGTCCTGAATGATGAGTCAACTCGCCGATGCGGGAGGGCTTGCCAGCCTTGCGGCGGCGGCGGTAGTATTTTACCGAACTCGCCCAGCCCCGCACGGTCAGTCACCCGAAAGTTTGCGGGGCGTGTTGGATCGCCTCCGGAACGAAAGCGGGCAGTTGATGGTCCCCCAAACCGCCACACCCAATCGCGGCCGCGTGGTTATCTTCGACGATGAACCGTCGATGGGCCGGATCCTGGTCAAGACGCTCGGCCTGGAGGGGTTCGAGGCGCGCTCGTTCACCAATCCGGTAGAAGGCTTTGAGGCGCTCAACGAGCTCCAGCCGGACGTGCTGCTGACCGACGTGCGCATGCCGGAGATGGATGGGCTGACGGTGCTGGAGCGGATGCGGCGCCAGTATCCGGACGTGCCGGTGCTGATCATCACGGCCTACGGGACGGTGGAGGGGGCCGTGGCGGCGATGCAGGCGGGGGCGTTCAACTACATCACGAAGCCGTTCGAGCAGGCGAACCTGGTGGCCCAGATCAGCAAGGCGCTGGAGCACCGGCGCGTGGTGCAGGAGAACGAGCGGCTGAGCGAACAGCTTGCCGGGCAGGGCCAGGCGCGCGAGATTCTGGGCAATTCGCCGCAGATCGCGCGCGTGCGCGATATGATCGCGCGGGCCGCCCCGACTGATTCGTCGGTGCTGATCACCGGCCCCAGCGGCGTCGGCAAGGAACTGGTGGCGCAGGCGATTCACGCCCAGAGCCGCCGGGCCGGCGGGCGTTTCGTGGCGATCAACTGCCCGTCGGTCCCCCCCTCGCTGATCGAGAGCGAGATGTTCGGCTATGAACGCGGGGCGTTCACCGGAGCCGATCGCTCGAAGATGGGCCTGGTCGAACTGGCGCAGGGGGGAACGCTGTTTCTGGACGAGGTGGCGGAGTTGCCCGCCGAGATGCAGGTCAAGCTGCTGCGCGTGATCCAGGAGCGCGAGATCCAGCGCGTCGGCGGGTTGCGCCAGATTCCGGTCGATCTGCGGCTGATCGCCGCGACCAACCGCGACTTGGATGAAGAGATGGCGGCGGGGCGGTTCCGCGAGGACCTGTACTATCGCCTTAACGTGATCCACATCGAGATTCCCGCCTTGAGCGAACGGCCGGAGGATGTGCCGCTGCTGGCCGAGCGGTTCATGGAGCGGATCGGCCGGCGAATGTTGCGGCCGGATCTGCGGCTCAGCCGCGAGGCGCTCGAGGCGCTGCGTCAGTATCACTGGCCGGGCAACGTGCGCGAATTGGAGAACGTGATCGAACGGGCGATCGTGCTGACCACGGGCCAGGAGATCCGGCCGGAGGATTTGACGATCGATCTGCGGCGGCGCGAACTCGCGGCGGAGGAAGGGGCCGTTGCGGGAGGCCCCACCGGCATTGCCTGGCCGATCGACTACCGGGCCGCGCGCGACATGTTCGAGCGACAGTACCTGCGCAATCTCGTTGAATATGCCGGGGGCAACATCTCGCACGCCGCGCATGTCTCGGGGATCAGCCGGCGAAACCTTTATGACAAACTGGAACGCGTGGGGTTGGACGAGGAACTGGTGCGGAAGCGGTAGGGGCTAGCCTTTGGAGACGGAATTTGGGGGGAGGGGAGGAACAAACCGGCGGGGGGGCTGTCCAAACAGACAGGCCGTGCTGGAACGGCCGAGACCGGACCGGGAGGTACAACCCATGAACATCAACCCCTTGCTGGCGCGCGTGAGCCTGGTCCTCTGCCTGCTGAGCCCGGCGCTGGTCGCGGCGGACCATCCGACGTACGGTTGGAAAAGCTCGGTCTCAAGCATCCGCCAGTCGCACCGGACGGTCTCACTGGAGCGGCTCGCGATCGATATCAGCCACCTCGCGGATTACATTTACGAACGGGCGAAGGATGAATCCGATTACGCAAGGCGCTATTACGACAAGGACGATGTGAAGCGCGCGATTGAACGGCTGGACAGTTTCCACGACACCGCGCGCGAGTTCCGCAAGGAAGCCGATGATTCACACGGGCGGGTTTCTCGCGATCTGAGGGAGTTGCACGAGGACCTCGTGCGGCGGCTCCATCTGGCAGATATCCGGATGCACGTCTTCAGCCGCAGCTTGCGCGATGATTTCGAGGAGCTGCAGCTGCTGGTGCGGGCACTGGACCGTTACTTCTTTGACAGCGGCCCGCGCCGCGGCCATGTGGTCGAGCGTCGCGTGGTGACGCCGCCCCCGCGGCACATCGTGCGCGAGACCGTCGTTTACTGCCCGGCGACGTGCGACCTCCGTCACACGCACCGCTACTCGGTCGATACGTTGCGCCGCTTCCCGGAATTGCGGTTCCGCAATCAGGTCGATAACCGGAGGGATTGGGACCGGCGTGATGGGCGCGATGGGTCGGACCACCGCGGCCGGGATGATCGCGACCGGCGCGACAGCCGTGACCGCGACCGCAAATGACGACGGACGACGCTCACGGGAGCTCGCGTCAGACAGCCCCAAAATGGACGCAGGGACAGCCCGCCGCGGCGGACTGTCCCTGCTTGTTTGCGACCCTTTTTTAAGGGGCAATCCCGACCCGCGCTCGTTACGGGGGGTTACGTCAGCAGCGGCGCGATCACGAGCGAAATCACGCACATCAGCTTGATCAGGATATTGATCGAGGGGCCGACGGTGTCCTTGAGCGGATCGCCAACGGTATCGCCGACGACCGCCGCCTTGTGCGCGTCGGAACCCTTGCCGCCGAAATTGCCCTCTTCGATGTATTTCTTGGCGTTGTCCATCGCGCCGCCGGAGTTGGCCATCTGGATGCCGATCATCAGGCCGCTGACGAGCGAGCCGATCAGCACGCCGGTCAGCATCTCCTTGCCGAGGAGGAAGCCCACCAGCACGGGGAGGAGAATGGCGATGCCGCCGGGGAGCAGCATGCCGTTGATCGCCCCCCGGGTGGCGATGTCGACGCACTGGGCGTAGTCGGGCTTGGCCTTGCCCTCCATGATCCCGGGGATCTCGCGCAGCTGACGGCGGACCTCGCCGATCATGGCGAAGGCCGAGATCGAGACGGCGCGGAACAGCATCGA
Source organism: candidate division BRC1 bacterium ADurb.BinA292 (assembly GCA_002068205.1). Lineage (GTDB taxonomy): Bacteria > Sumerlaeota > Sumerlaeia > MVZB01 > MVZB01 > MVZB01. The sequence goes on along the minus strand of MVZB01000097.1, from coordinate 5,363 downwards.
CGAGAAGAAGTAGGGGAACATGCCGCCGAGCAGCAGGCCGGCCAGGACGGCCGGTTCGGTCAGAGAGACGTCGGCCGCGGAGATGCCCGCCGAGGCAGTGTAGGCCACCAGCAGGCCCAGGGCCGCGAACGCGGCCGATCCGATGGCGAAGCCCTTGCCGATGGCGGCCGTGGTGTTGCCGACCGAATCGAGGTTGTCGGTGATCTCGCGCACCGAGCGGTCGAGGTGGGCCATTTCGGCAATGCCGCCGGCGTTGTCCGCGATCGGGCCGTAGCTGTCGACCGAGACGATGATGCCGGTGGTGGCGAGCATGCCGAACGCCGCCAGCGCGATGCCATAGAACCCGGCGAAGTGATAGGCGATCAGGATGGCGACGGCCAGCACGACGGTCGGGATGCCGCACGATTTCATGCCGACGCTGAGGCCTTCGACAACGGTCAGCGCGGGGCCGGACTGGCTGTTTTCGGAGATCACGCGCGTGGGGCGGTATTTCGAGGAGGTGTAGTATTCCGAGATGAAGCCGACGGCCGCCCCGGCGAGGACGCCGACCACGGTGGACCAGAAGATGCCGATCTTGGAGTAGACCGTGTCGCCGTCGTCGGCGGTGAATTCGCTGCCGGCGGCGTCGACGATGAACCAGGTGGCGATGATCGTGAGGAGGGCGGCGACATAGGTGCCGTTCATCAGGGCCTTCTGCGGATCGTTCTTGGCGAACAGGCGGATGAAGAAAATGCCGATGATCGAGGCGACGACGCCCGCCGCGGCGATCAGCATCGGCAGCATCACCATCCCCTGCATCATCTCGGGGGCGGTGAAATTGAGCGTGACGGCGATGGGGTCGTCCTCGGGGATGCCCGCCTCGACCTTGCCGACCAGGTCGGCACCCATGTCGGCGCCCTTGGTATAGATGCCGCCGCCGGAGCGGGCGAACAGCGCGACGAGCGAGGCCCCCATGGCGTAGCCATTGACGATGGCCGGTTCGCCCTCAAACAGTTGGTAGACCAGGCAGAGCCCCAGCAGGGAAATGCCGACGACGCTCAGGCCCATGACGGCGCCGCCGCTGATGGCGACGCCCAGCGCGCCCTTGACCCCTCCCTGGCGGGCGGCTTCGGCCGTGCGGCTGTTGGCGCGCGTGGCGATCGACATGCCGATATAGCCGGCAATGGCCGAACAGACCGCGCCGATGGCGAAGGAGACCCCCGTCCAGCGGTTCATCGTGGGAACGTCGGGGTTCATCTCGCCCAGGACGGCCAGGGCGACGGCAATGACGACGACAAAGCCCGCGATATAGGTGTATTCGCGCTTGAGGAATGCCTTGGCGCCGACCTGGACGGCATTGGAAATCTCCACCATCGTGGCATTGCCGCGGCTTTTCTTAAGCAGATCGAGCGTCAGCAGGACGACGACCAGCAGAGCCAGCAGCCCACCGAGCAGCGGCCAAAGTAACAGGTAATCCATGTGTGGGGTCTCCCGACGGCCGGACAGGTCCGCAGGTCAGTGCCTCGGCGCCGGCCGGATATGGCGTGACGTGGGACGAGTCCCGTGATCTCGGCCCACGAAGCGGCCCGACGGGAAGGGACTCACGTCGGGCGTCTGCCGGTCCAAGGGGACACGGCTAGACAAAGCCAAAACCCTAACATCGCGCTTGGGAATCGCAAGAGAAAAGAGCAAACAGGGTCCGATGCAGGCTCCTTGATTGCGAACGAACGGGGGCGGCATCGCCGCAACCGGCATTTTGCGATTTTTCAGGATTCAGCAGAAAATCGCGTACATTGAGTGCAGGTTTTTCGGAAGTTGTTCATCATTTTGACTTCGCGGAGATCGAGAAATAGAATCTGAAAGGACATAAAGGACGTAAAGGACAATAGGGCCGTGAGGGGGGTAGTATGATGCAATGGCCGGCTTTCGAGAGCCGAGGACGAGACGGGAGACGGGATTCAGGGCTAGGGGGCGAGAGTTGGTCAATATCAAGAATGTAGCTGACCGGGCGGGCGTCTCGATCGCCACCGTCTCTCATGTGCTCAATCAGACTCGCCGGGTGCGGCCCGAGACGGCCGCGCGCGTCCGGACGGCGATCGAGGAGCTGGGCTACTCCCAGAACCTTGCCGCGCGCAACCTGGCCACCGGCCGCAGCAACATCCTGGGCCTGATCGTCTCCGACATCCAGAACCCGCATTTCCCCGAGCTGACCCGCAACTTCCAGGATCAGGCGCTGCTGCACAACATGGAAGTGCTGGTGATGAACACCGGCTACGACCCGCAGCGGACGTCGGACTGCGTCCGGCGGCTGATCGGCCTGCGCGTGCCGGGTCTGGCGATCATGACGACGGAATATGACACGGGGCTGGTCGAGCTGGTGGCGCGCCAGAACATCCGCGCGGTGTACTATTTCAATCCGGGGCCGCTCAGCCCGCTGATCAGTTGCATTCTGGTGAACTATGGCGAGGGGATCCGCGAGGCGGTCAATCATCTGGAGGAGCTGGGGCATCGGCAGATCGCGTTCATCGGCGGCGCGCCGCACCTGCAGTCGGCGATGTATCGGCGGCAGGCATTCATCGAACAGATGCAGGCGCGCGGCGAGGGGGCGATGCGCATCGTCGATGCCGACTTCAGCGCCGAGGGAGGCTATTACGGCTGCTCGCGGCTGCTGAGTTCCGCGCCGCCGACCGCAATCGTCTGCGCCAATGACCTGATGGCGTTCGGCGCGATGCACTGCTGCCGCGACAAGGGATTGCGGATACCGCAGGACATCTCGATCGTCGGCTTCGACAACATCAGCTTCTCGCAGTACAGCCATCCGCCGCTAACAACCGTCGCCATCCCGCGCGACAAGCTGGGGCAGTTGGCCTTCAAGGCGTTGTGGGAGATGATCAACCGCCAGACAAGCGAGGGGCGCGTGATCCAACTGGGGACGCGGTTGCTGGTGCGGGAATCAACGGCGCCGCCGCGCAAGAATTAGGCGGCGGACATCCCGGGGGTGTTCGCCAATCCGGTCTATCGCACCGCACACGATGCGGGGTCCTGGAAGCCGTGCGATGTCGTTCCGGACTGCGGGGTCCGGCTCCGGGTTTTTGCTTGAAGCGCCGGCGCGGCTGGGGTAGATATACATGAGTTGTTTGTCAGTTAAGCGCACTCGCCGCGACACGCCCCCCGATTTCCCCACAGATGCGGAACCGCCTGGAGTCATGGCCCGATTGAAGGAAGGACAGGACTACTACCGCGACCAGAACGGGTTACTGGTGTTCACGGCGGACTACCTGCGGCGGCGCGGCTTCTGCTGTCATTGCGGCTGTCGCAACTGCCCCTACCCGGAAACCGAGGCGCTGCCGACGTCGGCGACGGCCGTCGCCGCCGATTCGCCCGTCTCCGTCAAGTGATCGAACCGTCTTCCCTCGGCATCCATTCAGATTAATCGGCGCTTACCGGGGCGATCGCGTCAATCCAGCTTGAACTGGCGGCGGTATTCTTCGGCGCCTTCCATGGGCGGCTGCTCGTGCTTCAGCAGCACCCAGTGGCCCAGCACCAGGGCGTCCATGTCGGTCAGCATAAAGCAGCGATAGGCCTCCTCGGGCCGGCAGACGATCGGTTCGCCGCGGATGTTGAACGAGGTGTTGATGATCACCGGGCAGCCGGTGCGCCGCTCGAACGCCTTCATCACGTCGTAGAGCACGCCGTGGCGTTCGGCGTCCACCGTCTGGATCCGCGCGGAATAATCGACGTGCGTGATCGCGGGCACGGTGGAGCGCCGGGCTTTCAACCGGTCCAGTCCCCTCAGCCCGCCGCTGGCGTCCGGCGCCAGGCGGTGCTTTTCCAGTACGGGCGCCACCAGCAGCATGTAGGGCGATTCGCGATCGAGCTCGAACCAGTCGCTGACGCGCTCGGCCAGCACGCAGGGGGCGAACGGCCGGAACGACTCGCGGAACTTGATCTTCAGATTCATCACCGATTGCATGCGCGGGCTGCGGGCATCGCCGAGGATCGAGCGGCTGCCGAGCGCGCGAGGGCCGAATTCCATCCGCCCCTGAAACCAGCCGATCACGTTTTCCCGCTCGATCAGCTCCGCGACGCGGTCGGGCAGCTCCTCCGGGGCGGTCCAGTGCATCACCGCGCCGCGGGGCCGGAGCCGCTCCGCGATCTCCTCATCGCGCCACCGGGGGCCCAGCCGGCTGCCGCGCATGGCGTCGCCGGCGCGGGGCGTGCGGGGTTTGAGGTAGAAGTTGTGCCAGACGTCGAGCGCCGCGCCGAGTGCGCCGCCGGCATCGCCCGCGGCGGGCTGGATCCACAGGTCGTCGACGACGCCGGCGCGCAGGATCCTGCCGTTGCCGACGCAGTTGAGTCCGACGCCGCCGGCGAGGCACAGCTTGCGGCAACCGGTTTCCCTGACGGCCGTGGCGGCCAGCTTGACCATGATTTCCTCGGTGACCTGCTGGACCGAGGCGGCCAGGTCCATTTCGCGCTGGGTGATCGGCGTCTCGGGCCGGCGGGGGGGGCCGCCGAACAGCCGGATGAAGCCCTCGCCGGTCATCGTGTCGCCCCGCGTGTAGCGGAAGTTCTTCAGGTTGAGGCGAAACGCGCCGTCCTCGCCGACCGTGATCAGGTGCTCGTGGATCAGGTCGACGTATCTGGGCTCGCCGTAGGGCGCCAGGCCCATCAGCTTGTATTCGCCGCTGTTGACGCGGAAGCCGCAAAAGTAGGTGAAGGCGGAGTACAGCAGCCCCAGCGAATGGGGAAAGTGGATCTCCTTGAGGATCTTGAGTTCGCGCCCCTTGCCGTGGGCGATCGTCGTCGTCGCCCATTCTCCCACGCCGTCGATCGTCAGAATCGCCGCCTCCTCGAACGGCGAGGGATAGAACGCGCTGGCGGCGTGGGACTGATGATGCTCGGTGAAGAGCAGCTTGCCGCGCCACTCCTCACCGATCCGGCGTTGGATTTCCGCGGCGATGTGGAGCCGCTGCGTTGACCAGAGCTGCAGGCCGCGCATGAACATCTTCAGGCCGCGCGGCGCCTCGGCAAGGAAGGTCTCCAGGATCCGGTCAAACTTGATCAATGGCTTTTCATAGAACACGACGGCGTCGAGCGCCTCCGGCCGCAAACCCGCTTCCTTCAGGCAGTAGGCGATGGCCTGTGCCGGCCAGCGCTCGTCGTGCTTGACGCGGGAGAATCGCTCCTCCTGGGCGGCGGCGATGATCTCGCCGTCGATCACCAGGCAGGCCGCGCTGTCGTGGTAATAAGCCGAAATGCCGAGAATGGAAGTCATCGCCGCGCCGTCACGTGCCTGCCCTCACCGTCGGTTCGAGCTGTTCTGCCGTCCCTATGGGACTCTTTCGTTCTGGCTTCCCGATTCCCGCCACGGAAGTGGCGGG
>MVZB01000096.1 GCA_002068205.1 candidate division BRC1 bacterium ADurb.BinA292 | reverse complement strand
GCCGCCGACCTCACCCGCGACCAGCACCGCACCAAGGTCATGGCGATGATCGGCTCCTCGATCGGCCTGGTGTTCGCGCTCTCGATGGTGGCGGCACCGCTGCTCTACGCCGCCGTCGGCATGGATGGCATCTTCTGGCTCACCGCCGTGCTTGCCGCGGGTGCGATCGGGGTTCTGCTGTGGGCGGTGCCGGTCGCTCCGCCGGTGCCGCGCACCACCGGCCGGCTCATCGACGTGCTGCGCGACGGCCAGCTCATGCGGCTCAACTTCGGCGTGTTCGCGCTCCACCTCATCCAGACCACGATGTGGGTGATGGTGCCCTCGGCCCTGGTCTCCGGCGGCGGCCTGCCGGTGCCCGAGCACTGGAAGGTCTACCTGCCGGCGGTGCTGCTGTCCTTCGTGGTCATGGTGCCGGCGGTGATCGTCGCCGAGCGCCACGACAAGCTCAAGCCGGTGTTCAATGCCGCCATCGTCCTGCTCGCCGTCGTGCAGATCGGGCTGTGGCTTTTCGGTGACGGATTGATACCATTGGCATTGTTGCTGACGCTCTTCTTTATCTCCTTCAACGTGCTCGAGGCCACCCAACCGTCGTGGATCTCGCGTATCGCGCCGCCCGGCTCCAAGGGCACGGCGCTGGGCGTCTACAACACCCTGCAGTCGATCGGCCTGTTCCTCGGCGGCGTGCTCGGCGGCTGGCTGGGGCAGACCTTCGGCCCGGCCGCGGTGAGCCTGTCGTGCGCGGCGCTCGCGCTGCTCTGGCTCGCACTGGCGAGCACGATGAATCCCCCGCCGCTGCGCGCGGCTCCGGCCGGTAGACTCCGATGGACTGCATCGCCTCGGCCGCGATCTCGGCCAGGAGCTCGCCGGGAAACTTCAAGCCATGCTCGTGCGGATTCGCCGTGACCAGATCCAGGATGGCGCGCCCCTGGCCGCGCAGCTCGCGCAGCCGCGCATCGAGCGGCGCGGGCGCAAGCCCGGCCCATTCGCCGGCGAGGTCGGTCAACGCCAGGGGAGGGGAGCGATCGGTCATCGACGAACGCAGCGATAGGATCAGGCGGCGGACACGCGCGCCGATCCATTAGGCCCCGTCCGTTCCGGAATCGCTATCGGTATCGCAATCGAGATCGGCATCGCCATCGATCCGGAAACCCGAGAGACTGCTCCCCCCGTCGAGACAGCTTTTTTTGGAGTGCGGTGCCAGAGCGTTGCAGCGCAACGCGTCGACACCGCTTTGGATTCGACCTGAGCCGATGCTGATCGATCCAATGCGGCGTCGCCACGCGCTGCGTGCTTTCTGCCGCCGCACTCCAAACGGGCAACCTGCCCGACATTCGACTATTGAATCCTTGAATCTGCCTCGATCTTCGAATTTCGGATTTCGGATTTCTTCCCCTACTCCGCGTCGATGGTCGCCTTCACCCCGGGTGAAGCGTCGCCCGTCACTGGTCCGGGCTGATAGAACAGCGTCCCGGCGCCCATTTCCAGCGGCAGCAGGCGCAGCCGCGCTCCCAGCAAGCCCAGATCCAGCCCGCCGAGCGGCCAGATGTAAAATGAGGCCAGTTCGCCGGTGTTCGCCCCGCCGCGGAACAGGTCAAACCGCACGACCGTCCCGTCATAGGCCGGGATGTCGGTCACCGTCGCATAGGCGCTCCCGATGCCGTCGATCTTGAAATCGGGGGGTTCGTTGTCGGTGCCGATCCGCAGGCTGATGCAGCCGGTCAGACAGACCAGCCCGACGCACGCCGCCGCCACCGGCGGCCAGCGAAGCAGGAAATTTTTCTTCATCGCCGTATTCCTCTCTCAAAAATCGTCTCTCGTCCTCGTGATCGCCCCTAAAGGACGTCCTTCGTTCCTCCCAGAAAATCATCCTGCAAGCGATTCACGTGCCAGCGACGCTGAAGACCGACCGGGATTTGTGCTAGGGTAGCGGGCGGCGTCGTAGCCCGGACCACGCCGGCGAGCTGCAGCGGTCCCGGCGCGAACGGCCCAGCCCTTCCCCTGAGCGACTGACATGGCCAAGGCCCGATTCCGTCTGGTTCCCTATCGTCTGCTGCCTTGGATCGATTGGCTGCTGATCGCGCTGACCCTGCTGTTGCTCGCGGCCGGCCTGATCACGATGTGGGGCGCCACCTCGTCCGGCGACGGACCGGGTCCCCTGCAAGGCTACGCCCTGCGCCAGTTGCGCTGGATGGGATTGGGCCTGACCGGCATGTTCGTGCTGCTGTTCTTCGACTATCGCTGGTTGCGGCGCGTCGTCTGGGTGCTCTACGGTCTCGCCGTGGCGCTCCTCGGCGCCGTCCTCGTTGCCGGCGAGACCGTCAACAACGCCCGCTCCTGGTTCAATCTGGGCGGCTTCTCGCTACAGCCCGCCGAACCGGCCAAGATCGTCGTCATCCTGACCCTGGGCCATTATCTCGCCCGCCGCGGGCGCGTGTTCCGCGGCCTGCGCCATACGTTCATCCCGCTGGCGCTGGCCCTCGTCCCGATGCTGCTGATTCTGAAGCAACCCGATCTGGGCACGGCGGCCGTCTTCGTCCCGGTCGTCGCCGCGATGTTCTGGGCCGCCGGCATCCGCAAATGGGTCGTCGGCCTGTTTCTGCTGGCCGGCATCGCCGTCGCGGCGGCCGGTTACGCCCACCTCAAGCCCTACCAGAAGGACCGCATTCTCACCTTTCTGAATCCCGAGGCCGACCCCCGCGGCAAGGGCTACAACGTCCTGCAGGCCCAGACCGCGCTGGGATCGGGCCGGCTGCTGGGCAAGGGCTGGGGCCGCGGGACCCAGACCCACTTCCGTTTCCTCCCCGAATACCACACCGACTTCATCTTCCCGACGGTCGGCGAACAGTTCGGCCTTGCCGGCACGGTCGCCGTCCTGCTCCTGCTGACGCTCTTCATCTGGCGCATGCTCGATCTGGCGCGCCGCGTCCACGATCTGTTCGGCGTCCTGATCATCACCGGCTTCGCCGCGACCCTCGCCACCCACATGGTTCTCAACATCGGCATGACCATCGGCCTGCTCCCCGTGACGGGGCTCCCCCTGCCGTTCTTCTCCTATGGCGGCTCGTTCATGCTGGCCACGCTCAGCATGGTCGGCCTGACGCTGAGCGTCGCCGCCCGCCGCGGACTTTAAGTCTCCGATCCACGGGTCAGTCGTCCGTGCGCGCCCGTCTCTGTGTGTGCGGGTTCGTGCGTCTTGGCCGGTCGTGCGGTCAGATGCCAGCGGTCGCGGCGGATTGCGCCGCCGGATGGACGTAATCCCGGTAGTAATAATCGCGCTGGCGCAGTTCGAATCCCAGATCGGCGGCCCAGCGCGCCAGCTCCCGCCGGCTGTACATGAAATTCGTCCCCGCCGCCGCCACCACATTCTCCTCCAGCATCAGGCTGCCCAGATCGTTCACCCCCATCGTCAGCGAGAGCTGCGCGATCTTGTCCCCCTGCGTCACCCAACTGGCCTGGATGTTCTCGAAATTGTCCAGATACAGCCGCGCGATCGCCGTCGTCCGCAGATAGTCGAACGCCCCGGCGAACTTGTCCTTGTACGGCGTGTTCTTCGGCTGAAACGTCCAGTCGATGAACGCGGTGAAGCCCCCCGTTTCATCCTGCAGCTCGCGCAGCCGTCGCAGGTGCTCCACCCGTTCCTCCATCGTCTCGATGATGCCGAACATCATCGTCGCGCTGGTGCGCATCCCCAGCCGGTGCGCGACGCGCATCACTTCCAGCCAGTCGTCGGCCGAAGTCTTGTCGGGCGAGATCTTCCGCCGCACGCGATCGCTCAGGATTTCGGCGCCGCCCCCGGGGATCGAATCCAGTCCCGCCGCCCGCAGCCGCCGCAGCACCTCCTCGAGCGGAAGCCCGAAATGGTCGCGGAAGAACGAGATCTCCGTCGGCGAGAACGCGTGGATATGCAACCCCGGAAACTCCTGCTTCATCCAGCGCAGCAGATCCTCGTACCAGGCCAGGTCCAGCTCGGGGTTGAGCCCCCCCTGCATCAGGATCTGGCTCCCCCCCGCCTCGAACGTCTCCTCGATCTTCTGGCGCAGTTCCTCCCGCGTGCGCACGTAGGCGTCCGCGTCCCCCGCTTTGCGGTAGAACGCGCAGAAGGAACAATCCGTGATGCAGATATTCGTGTAGTTGATGTTGCGGTCGATGACGTAAGTGACGACCGGCTCGGGATGTAGCCGCCAGCGCACGGCCTGCGCGGCCCGCCCGATCGCCAGCAGGTCGTGCGAGTGGAACAGCCGGACGGCGTCGGCGTCGCTCAGCCGTTCGCCCGCGACGACGCGCTCCAGGATCGGGTAGATCGCCGGGTCGTGGACGGAGCCTTCGAGCATGCGAAACATCCAGCCTTTCCTCAGCCGTGCGCGCGGAACCCAGTTTAGCGACTTTCCCACCGCCGAACCAAGCCGAAACCACGCCCGCCCCGCACTGCCCGAGCGCGGGAAGCACGATTCTCGAATTTCGAAATTCGAAACAAATACGCGCTCAAACCAGGGGCACCTTCGGCGTTGCGGCCGGACCGCCCCCACGAGTAAGCTGGTTGTTTGACATCGTTCACGGGAGTTCCGCGCTATCCATGACGCCGCCCAAAACCGCCGCCGCTGATCGAGCCGAGGACGGGCGCCATGCCCGCATCGGGGGCATTGACCTGACCCTCGCCCATCCCGACGTGATCGAGATGAAGTGGATTGGCAACCAACGCCTGCGCGACCAGTTGGTGGCCGCCTGGATGACCGTCGCCCCGTCCGACATCCCGCTCAATCCCCGCCTGATCGGCAAGCCCGGCGTCGGCAAGACGACCCTGGCCTACGCCGTCGCCCGCGCGATGGACGCCGAGGTCTACATTTACCAGTGCACCATGGATACCCGCCCGGAGGACCTGCTGATCACCCCCGTGATCGCCAGCGACGGGCGCATCGCCTACCATGCCAGCGCGCTGGTGACGGCGATGATTCGCGGCGGCGTCTGCATCCTGGACGAAGCCAACCGCATGAGCGAGAAATCGTGGGCCTCGCTCGCCCCGCTGCTCGACCAGCGCCGCTACGTCGAATCGATCGTCACCGGCCTCAAGATCCAGGCCAGCCCCGAGTTCCGCATCTGCTGCACGATGAACGATGACGCCTCGACCTACGAGGTGCCCGAATACATCCAGTCGCGCCTCCAGCCGCAGATCGAAGTGACCTTCCCCAACCGCGAGGAGGAAATCCAGATCCTCCGTTACAACCTGCCGTTCAGCGGCGACGAGCTGCTCGAAATGGCCGTCTCGTTCCTGCAGAAGGCGCACCGGCTCAACCTGCGCTTCACCTCGCGCGACGGCGTCAATATCCTGCGCTACTGCATCAAGATGGGCGAATTGAAGGGCCAGGACCCGCGCCAGTTCTTCGATGAAGCGGTCCAGGGCGTGCTCGGCCAGGACGGAACCGATTTCCTCAACGGGATCGTCCCGCCCACGGCCCGCTATCACCAGCGCCTGCGCGATCAGGATGAGCTGCCCGACGACGGGGACGATCTGGAGGAAGGGGAATCCGGCAACCCCTGGTGACTCCCAGGGGCCGGCAATGCAAAAGCGGACGGCCTGACTACCGGGTCAAGCCGCCCGCCGGAAATGGGTTGCCTCGTCGCGGGTGCGAGGGCGCTGGCGCCTTAGACGTGGATCAGCCTGCCCGCGCTCTTCTTCCTGGCCATCGACGCGTCCTTCCCTTCCGCTCCGGTCCCATCGGGGGCGAACAGGACGACCAGCATGTGGTAGCTGACCCACACATCGATGCCGCGGCCGGTCATGATGTCCGGATTGGGAAACAGCTCCACCATCACGGTGGTGCCGTGGGAGCGGCGCACAATGCCTCTCGTCCCCGCCGGAATGTCGCTGCGATTCGGCGAGCGCTGGTCAAGCCGCGCATAGGGGTGACCGGGATGGATGCGCTCGCGCAGGCGAACCGAGTCGCCGATGTTGAAGCGTGCCAGTTGCATGGATGGATCACCTCTTCGGGGTTTCGAAAGTTCAAAAGGACGTTTCTGGCCTCTATGCCAGCATCCCTGGATCCGACATCAGTGCCGAAGGGGGGCGACGACGTCTGCGGTTGGGTTGGGGTTGCTCCGCGTTCGGCCCGGCCTCACAGTGCGATGTCCGTATGCTTATAAACTTAGCACCAAAATCGCGATTCACCAACCTGATTTTTTCTCATTCCAGCCCGCCGACCCACCCCGCAACACCATCCATTCAGAGCCCGAACTCCTCAGACTGGCCAAGGTGGGCTTGCCCCGTCGGCGCCGCCTGACTATGATGATCCAGCCGAGGGGGGCCGGCCCCGCCGCGGATTTCACGAAAGTCCTCTGCCGCGAATGGTTTCGCCCATCTCCGAACTCAATGAACCCCTCAAAGTCGAGGAGTTGCTCTCGCGCAAGGCGCGCGATTGGGACCTGGTCCAGGTCGCCGGCCGCGACGGGCTGAGCAACGTCATCTACACCCCCGAAATCAATCGGCCCGGCCTCGCCCTGGCCGGCTATTACGAAGTCTTTTCCGCCGAACGGATTCAACTGATCTACCTGGCCAGCCTGACCCCCGAGACCCGCCAGCAGGTCATCCGCCAGACCTTCGCCTTTCACATCCCCTGCGTGATCGTCACGACCGATCTGGAGATCGCCGAGGAGCTCATCACCACCTGCGACGCGCTGCAGATCCCCCTGCTGCGCACCAGCCTGACCACGAGCCTGTTCCAGGCCGACCTGAGCCATTTCCTCGAACGGCGGCTCGCCCCCGCGTGGACCGTCCATGGCGTGATGATGGATGTCTTCGGCATGGGCGTGCTGATCCAGGGGCGCAGCGGCGTCGGCAAGAGCGAATGCGGCCTGGAACTGATCGAGCGCGGCCACCGCCTGATCGCTGACGACGTCGTCGTCATTCGCCGCATCAGCAAGAACCAGTTGATCGCCGAGACCCCCCCCAACATCGGCTACCATATGGAGATTCGCGGCATCGGCATCATCGACGTCGAGCTGCTCTACGGTGTCCGCGCCGTCCGCGAGGAATCGCCCATCAACCTGCGCGTCATGATGGAACCATGGGATCCGATGAAGGAATACGAGCGACTCGGCCTCAACGACCGCGAGTCGATCCTGTTCGAGTGCAGCGTGGCGGAATACGTGCTGCCGGTGGAGCCGGGCCGCAACATCGCCAAGCTGATCGAAGTGGCGGCGCTCACCCAGCGACTGGAGGATCAGGGGATCAACGTCGCCCGCGAATTCGACCGCCGCATCATGGAAGCGATTCAGAGGAAGCAGACCACCCGCCGCCCGTTCACCGCCATCGACCGCCTCCCCCGCCCCTAGCCCGGACGTCTCTCGTCCCTCGTCCTCGTGATCGCTCCCGAAGCCCTACCCAATTCTGTCCCCTTAACTCCCGGTTCATGAGCAAATCGTAATCGCCCCCCAATGGCCCGCCCCAAAATTCGGCCCTCGGCTCTCGTCCCTCGTCCGCGGCTCTCGAAACCCGCCATCGTGTCCATTCGTTGTCACCCGCTGTGGATGAACCCATTATGATATTGGACTTTTCGCGTCTCGGCGTGAGACTCATTTCCTGTGTGAATGCCTCCGCCGGTATCACGCCTCATTCCAGCCTGCCTTCGTTGAACCCGCCCTCTTTGATCTGGATTCTCACGCCCCCCGGCGGCTACGATGCAGACCGTCACCGCCGGCTCCATGGGGCTCATCCCACCCCGCGGCAATCGACCGCGCGGGAGCGTCTTCCGCTCCGCGCACCGCTCGACCGGGAGTTCGGCGCCCGAGATCTTCATGCAGCCGGTGAGGCGCGGCGATGACCCGTTCGACCAGCGTCAGCGACACCGACAACAACAGCCGCGATGGCGCGGCCGCGGCCGCCGCCCCGGCCCCAGGCACGGGCGCCTTCCCGGACGGCCCGGCCATCGTCACTTCCAACCTGACCCTTCAGGTCGACCGCTACGAAATCTTCCGCGACGTTTCCATCCAGGTCAGTTCGGGCGAGCGCGTCGGCCTGATCGGACCCATCGGCTCGGGCAAGTCCGCCCTGCTCAAGACGCTGGCGACCCTGACGCGTCCCACCCGCGGCGGCGGCGCCGTCGCCGGCCAGGACCTGCTCAGCCAGGCCGACGCGATCCGCCCCCGCGTCGGCTACATGCCCGACGTTCTGGGCGCCTACGACGACCTGCGCGTCTGGGAATATCTGGACTTCTTCGCGCGCGCCGGCCGCGTCGAACCGCGCCACATCAGGTCGCGCATCGACCGTCTGCTGGCCGAAGCCGAACTGACCGACCAGCGCGAGGCCTTTGTCGAAACGCTCGGCCGCGAGGAGAAACGGCGGCTGGGCCTGATCAAAACGCTGCTGCACGAGCCGCGGCTGCTGATCCTCGACTCGCCCGCCGCCGGTCTGCCGCTCGCCGCCCGCCGCCGCCTGCGCGAGCTGATCGACCGGCTGCTCGCCCCCGATCGCACGCTCCTGCTTGGAACCAACATCCTCTCCGACCTGGTCGGACTGTGCAGCCGGGCCTATGTGATCGCCGGCGGACGCATCGTCCTCGAGGGCCCGATGGCCGACGTCCTGCGTCGGCTGGCGCCCGCCCGCGCCTTCGAGGTGCGCATCGGCGCCGAGACCGATTCGCCCGAACGGCGCGCCCGGCTGGCCGAACAGGCGCGCGAGACGCTCCGCGCCGCGCCGGGCGTCGATCAGGCGCAATCGCTCGCCGACCACGTCGTCTTCAGCACGCGCGAGCCTCTCGAGGATCCGGCCCCATGGCTCGCCGCGCTCCGCGCGCGCGAGATCCCCGTCGGCGGCTGGCGCGAGCGCGAAATCGACCTCTCCGTCATCCAACTCTAATTGTCAGGTGATGTCCGCTGCCTGAGAGATCTTGCCGCGCGGCGAGTTCGATCGTCGTCTCGCAACCCGCCATCTCAAATCATCCCCGGCTACAACCCGCTCTCCTCGATCCAGCGCCAGGGGATCGCCCCGAAGCTCAGCACCCAGTCGTTGAACTCCCGCAGCGTCAGCCCGCCGCTGTCGACATAGCGCCGCTTCAGCCGCAGCAGCTCGGCCTTGCCGATCAGGTAACTCATCGGGATCGTCGGCGCCGACGTATACCAGTTGATGTCGGCGCGCGCGCGCGCGGCCGTGAAGCCAACTTCCCGCTGCAGGATCCGGCGCGCATTTTCGCACGTCAGCTCGCCCGTCTGCAGCCCAACGTCGATCACGATCCGCCACGCGCGCCACAGTTCATCGTTGAGCTGGTTGAGCCGGATGTGCGGATTCTCCGGCAGCCCCGCCCCCGGCACGCGCAAGCGCGCCCGCCGCCCGCGCCCCACCCCCTGGCTCAGCAAATCGCACGTCATCTGCTCGCACCACAGCGTCCAGCCTTCATAGTAAACGGCGTGATTGGCCAGTTTGCGCACGAACGACGGCCGGCGGTGCTGCACCATGAACTGCAGATGATGGCCGGGGTAGGCCTCGTGCGCGCAGGTCATCTCCAGCCCGAAATGCTGGGCGATTTCCGCCGCGCGCCGCGCCGGCGGCAGGTCCACGTCCCCCGGGTCGTTCACCCAGAAAATGCCGGTCTGATCCGGATCGACCGCTCCCGGCGGCGTGTAGGCGGCCGTCGGAAACAGCTCGCGCAGGAAGTCCGGCACCGGCTTGATCAGCAGCCGTTCGGCCTTCGGGAACGAGACCAGCTCGGCCTCCTCAAACCGCTCGCGCACGGCCCGCGTCACCCGTGTGTAGGCCTCCAGCAAGCCGCTGTCGGGCCGCCACGCCGCCGCGGCCTCGGCCAGGATCTCGACCGGGCTCTTGCGCGGATGGAAATGCGCTGCCTCGCGGCGCAGCTCGGCCGCGATCCGCGTCGCTTCCCGCCGCGCGAACGCCATCGCCTCGCGCGGCGACCAGTCCAGCCCCAGCCGGTCGCGCATCAGCAGCCGCAGCCGCCGCTCGCCGACCGCAAACGACCCCGCCTTGCCCGGGCGGGTCGATCGCACGGCGTCGCCGTAGGCTTCCACCGCGGCGCATGCCCCCGCCACCGTCCGGCGGATCACTCCCGCCGGGGCGGCTTGCGTCTGGATCAACGGCTCCGCCAGCGAATTGAAAAACGAGATCACGCCGGGGATCGCCTCGAGCGTCAGCTCGCGCCACAGCGGGTCCGGACGGTCGAGGCATTCGGCGGCGTCGCCAAAATAGCGCGGCGCCTGGCGCAGGCTCGACAGGATCCCCGGGGCGACCGCCCCCAGCCGATCGGCGTTGCGCACGACCAGCTCCAGCAGCGACTCGGCCACGGCGTGCAGGTGGCGTTGCGGATCATTGCGCCAGCGCTCCAGTTCAACCAGGTTGAGGTG
Source organism: candidate division BRC1 bacterium ADurb.BinA292 (assembly GCA_002068205.1). Lineage (GTDB taxonomy): Bacteria > Sumerlaeota > Sumerlaeia > MVZB01 > MVZB01 > MVZB01. The sequence continues at coordinate 808 of MVZB01000096.1, read as the reverse complement.
TTCCAGCCGCAGTGCGGCGACGAACATGCGCCGGTCGAGCATCGCCGACGCGTCGAAATCCTGCGGCGGCAGGTCCTCCACGGCGGCGAGGATCCGCTCGACCAGCCGCCCCTGGCGTTCGAAATCGCCCGGCCGCGCCCGGCCCAGCTCGCCATCAAACTCCCGCCGGCCCGCCCGCGAGCCTTCGATCGGAAACCGCTCGAATGTTTGCTCGTAATACTCCTCGACCAGGCCGCGAAATTCCTGAAGCGTGCCGCCGCCGGCCGGCGCGCTGCGTCCCGCCCGTCCCGTTGCTGATCTCTTGCCCGCCACTGTTCTGCCTCGCCCTCATGCTCGAGCGATCATTCTATGCCCCCGCCCCGCCAAAGTCACGCCCCTCCACCAAATCCATCCCTCGTCTCTCGTCCTCGTCGCTCGACTGCCGTTCGCCCTGCCCCCGTCGTGTTTCTGCTTGAGGGTGAGCGGCCGGCTTGTGAGCCCGCGAGTGGGTTTTTTTCTGGCCCCTTCGGGGGCCCTGACGTTGGCACCCCTCGGTCCGGTTACTAGACGCGACATATTATTCCTAATTGTTTCAACGGTTTCCCCCGCAACCCACCCATTTCAATGCCAGTCTCACGCTGATATCCCCCCGCTCCTCCCAACCTCCAGCCTCCGCATCCAGTCCTCCGTCGTCTCAATCGCGAACAGCTCGCCGAACGCGCGAAGCACGGTATCCAGGAACTCGCGCTTACTGGCGAGCGACGGGCGGAACGCCCGGTGGCCGGCCAGCGGGCCCGGCAGTCGCCCGGCGAACTCCTCGGCCCCGAGC
>MVZB01000095.1 GCA_002068205.1 candidate division BRC1 bacterium ADurb.BinA292 | reverse complement strand
TCCTTTCGTACCCGGCCACCATGTCCCACGCGGTCCGGAAGACCTCGGGCATGTAGCAGGCCGGCATCGTGCCGGTGCAGCCGGCTTCCACCTCCTCGGGCATGAAGGCGCCGCTGTTGCCGCCGAAGATGCCCAGAAACGGCTGCTGTGGCGTGGTGGCGATTTTCCAGGCCTTGTGCAGGATATTTCCCGCCTCCAGTTTCACATAGCGGACGTTCTCCAGCTTTTTCCCCAGCTCAATCAGGAACGCCACCGGCAGCGTGATGTCCGACAGGACATGGTCCTGAATCACGATCGGGATCCGCACCGCCGCATTGAGCGTGCTGAAAAAATGGAAAATCTCATCCTGGCCCGACCGCCACCGGCCAAAAAACGGGGGGAGTGCCATGACGGCCGCGGCCCCGTGCTGTTCGGCATGGCGCGCCAGTTCCGCTGCGACTTTCGCCGAGGGATGATTCACCGTCGCGATCACCGGAACGCGGCCGGCGATCTGTTTCAGGCAGAAAACGATCAGCTCGCGCTTCTCCTGTTCGGAGAGCAGGTGGCCTTCCGAAGCGTTAGCCAGGATCACGAGGCCATGCACCCCACCCTCGATACAGAAATCGATCAGCCGCTGCTGGCTCTCCCAGTCAATGGAATCGTCCGGTTTGAAGCATGTCGCCAGGATCGGGAAAACGCCGTGGAGCAGTCCCGTTCCCTCATGGACGAGGGTCATGCCAATTTCCTCCGCTGTCTTGGAATTTCCACTTGGGCCGACCCATTGAATCGAGATGCTGCAACTGAAGCCAGCCGAAAATCTCAGCCGCCGCGAGCGGGCGGACAGGCGGCCGCGATCGTGCGCAGATCCGCCGGCTCCACGCCCAGGCGGCGCGCGTGCTGGATCACGCGCGGCACGCAATGCAGCTCCGGATCGTGCGCGGCCAGCAGGCCCGGATGCAGGCAGACCGCCAGGATCAGGCCGTCCCGGGCCGCCAGCGTCGTCAGATCCTGAACATGCCGGATGAACTGCTCCAGCGTCGGGCTCCCGCCCACGTCATACTCCGGCAGCGTCGGCTGGTCGGATGCATAAAACCAGGTGAAATCCGACCAGCCCGCGCACGGCAGCTCCAGCAGCCCGTTGGGATAGCGATACGGCTGCATCTCGTGGAGCGTCCGCTTCAGGTTAAACCGGGAGGACACCCAATGATAGCCGCGCGCCATCAGCAGCCGCTGCACGTCTTCGCGTCCATCGATCCCCTCCGGATACATGCCGGTGGCGCCGATCCCCGCCGGCGCGGCGCCGATCGATTTGAGCAGATGCTCGGCCGTCAGCACCTCCTCGAAAATCAGGCCGTAGTCGTCGATCAGCGTGATCCGGTGGGTGTGCAGATGGCTGTCAACGGCGAACCCGGCCGCGAGAATCCGCCGCAGCAGGTCGGGGTATTGGATCACGCCCATGCCCTGCGCGAAGAAGTGGAGCGGAACTTCCAGCTCGCGCGCCTGGTCCAGCAGCCGCGGCACGTAGTGCAGCTCGCCGTCGCCAAACCGCTCCAGCCACTTGTTGAAATAGGGCGTGAACAGCGTGTCGAGGTCCATGCGCAGGCAAAGCATCGGCCGCCGCGCCGCGCGAATCACGACCTGGCGCTTTCGTTCCGCCATCGTTCCCACCCCGCCGCCGATCCGGGCTTACTTCTTTCCCGCGGAGTAGTTTTTCGGCGCGCCCTGCCGAACCCACGGATTATCCACCGGGCAGGGGTAGGTCTCGCGGTAGCCGTTGGGGCTGCGCAGCAGGTACTTTTGCCAACTGTGTTCCGGCGACTCCTCGAACAGCCGCTCGTACAGCGCGTCGGTTCCGTAGGAGTTGGCGATCACGCCGGGGCAATAGGTGAAGATCAGCGTTTTGCGCATCTTGTCGGAGTGGTTGTAGGAACGGTGGTGACAATCGTGCGAGAAGAGCAGCGCTGAGCCGCGCGGCTGATGCACCTCGATGCACAGCTTCTCGACGAACGCGTCGTTCTCCGGCAGCGGGAAGTTGGCTTTGTGGCTTCCGGGGATCACTTGCAGCGCCCCTTCTCCCGGGCCGATGTCGTCCAGCGCGTAGAACACCTGGAACAGGTTGTGATAGATGCGCCCGTTGAAATGATAATAATCGCACGTCCGCGTCGGCGTGTGATTGGAATGCGCCCCCGTGCGGCCATGCTTCAGCTTGTAGGTCAGCCAGGTCGATTTCAGCCGGGGGCATTCGATCATCTCGTTCAGGTAGGGAACGATTGTCGGGTTTGCCACCAGCTCGACCAGCCGCGTCTCGGTGTTCAGGATGTCTTCGAAAATATATTCGCGGTTTTCGCCGGGCCCCATCCGTTCGATCCGTTCGCGGGCTTCCGCTTCCAGCGGCGCGGTCCACTCCAGGATCCGGCGCAGCAGGTCCGGCTCGATCGCATTCTCAACGACCAGATATCCGTTCACGTCGTAAAAATACTGTTCCTCGGGCGTCATCTGTTTCAATTCGCAGACGGTCCGCGGCTGCGTTGCTGTCACCATCTTGAGTCTCCCGTGCGGTAGCGGTATGGGTTGTCGCTTGCAGGTTCCCACTTCAGCATAGTCGGCCGCCGGCGGCATCTGGTCAGTTGACCTTTTGTTTTCTCGGCTTGTGCTCGTCTCCAACCTTCCTGTTTGCCGTCCAGACGCTGATCTACGTCCCTCGTCCTCATCCTCGGCTTTCGACGTTGCCGGCATGCGTCGGCATCTTCAATCGGCAGTGGTCATGAATTCCGGCGACCCAAATCACAATAAAAGAGATAACCAGCTTCAATTATCGTAATTCACGCCACGCTCGGCCTCCTCTCCTTCTTCTCCCGGTTCGCCTCTCCGGTTTCCTCGTGCTCCTGCTGCCTCTTTCAAGCCAAAATCAGCCAAGCATTGGACAAGAGGTGGGTTGTCCCGCCCCGGCCGCCGGGTCTACGCTGATTTCAGCGGTTACATTCAGCAGGGTTTGAGGGCCGTAACCCCCCGCGGACGGGCGGCACACGCAGGACCCTTGGACCGACCCAGTCGACCTTGCGGGAGGATTGCCTATGCGAAGGATGATCTGACCTCCGACCCTTTTGCGGACATCCCGTTTCCGATCATACTGTCTTTGCATCACTTATATTTGAGGGGAGGCTCTTCACATGTCCGGATTGTTAAAGCAAGCCTGTGTTCTCCTGCTCGCGCTCGCCGCGGTGCCGGCGTTCGCCGAGAACCAGATCAGTTGGATCGACGACAATGGCACAAGCATTACCTTCGTGCGCGTCTCCGACGGCGCCGTCTTCACCCAGGATTTCGCGGGTGTGCTGCCCTCCTACAACGTTCCGTACGACTGGGATGGCGACGGCTTCGATGACGTCCTTCACATCGTCAGCAAGCCCAGCAGCAACAACGGGTTCGGCCTTGAGATCTGGAGCCCGATGGCCAACGGCATGACCGGCGGCGTGCTGGTCGAGACCGACGACCTGAACGTCAATTTCTCCTCCGCCGCCGTGATCTATCGGGGCGACCTGGTCCGCTCCACGTCGCTCGACGACCTGGCGGTGGTCGTCCCCGGCGGCGGCGGCGTCTGGCCCCGCCTGTGCTACCTCGACGGGCGCCCGCTCGACGCCAACGGCAACGTCGTCTCCGACGCCACGGCCTATCAAGGTTACGCCACCGGCGACCGCGACGGCAACGGGATCGATGAGATCTACTATGCCCGCGGCAGCGGCATCTGGTTCCGTGAATACGACGGCACGACCAACACCGGCGAGCAGAAATTCGCCGACCATGCCGGCGGCGACCTGGGCTATCTCCAATTGATCGGCGATGTCGACGGCGACGGCACCGACGATGTGGTCTCGCTCAACAACACCAACAACCACATCGTCTATGCCCCGATCGACGCGACGATCCCCGCCACCTGGATCGACAGCGGCATGACCGCCCCGGTCTATCCGACCCAGGGCGTCCCAGGGTGCTCGGCGTGCTTCGCGGTCGGTCAGCTCGACGCCGATCCGCAGGAGGAAATCGTTTACACCAACGACGACGGCTTCCTGGTCATCGTCGACCTGGTTGATCAGACCGAGACCGAATTGAGCGTCGGCCCCGGCGACGGCAGCGAATATGTCGGTCTGTCCATCGGCAATTTCATGCCCGACTACCTGGTCCCGGCCGAGCTGTCCAGCTTCGCCGTGGAGTAAGCGTCACGCAAGGCTGGCGTGCAGCCTGAGTTAAAAGCGGGGTGATCGGTCGGCCGGCCGATCACCCCGGCACGCCAGATCCCCGGCCGCGCCGGCACCCGTTGGAACCGAATCGCAAAGGAGACGCATATGTTTGGCCTGAAGACCCATTCTGATCGGGCGATCCGACTGGCCGCATTCGCCATCGTCGCTCTGGCCGCCGCGCCCAGCCAGGCCCTCGACGAGATCGCCTGGCTCGACCTCGAGGGGGGACTGCACCTGCTCACACCCGATGGGAATACCGCCGGCACCTTTGCCGACACCCAGACGGTTCCCGGCAGCTCGGAGTCCAACATCTTCCTGGTTGCCTATGACCGCGACAAGGACGGCCTCGACGAGCTGATCATCGGCACCACTGATGAAAGCCGGCCCAACAACATCGGGCTGTTGGTCTGGGACCCGAAGCTCAACAGCGGGGCCGGCGGCGTCGCCGTGCCGTCGTCGAATCTCAATGTCATTTCGATGCCCGGCATCATGGAGCACCTGGGGGCGATCGCGACGATCAACCCCGAGGGGACGCCGCGCGAGGTCGTCGTTCAGGGCGCGATCAATTATCACTCCTCGTTCACCTTCCTGGATGGGTCGGCGCGCGATGCGAATAACAACATCGTGGCCGATTCGACCTACGGCGGCTGGCAGGTCTACGACCTCGACGGCAACGGCGCCCACGAGATCTTCTACTTCCGCGGCACGGGCCTGTACTACCGCGAGTATGACGGCCAGGCCAACGTCGACGAAGTTTTCTATGCCAACATCCCCATTCCCGGCGGGCCCTTCCAACGCTGGAATTTCCTCCTGCTGATCGGCGACGTCGACGGCGACAGCGAGCCCGATATCCTCTTCGGCCCGCCCGACCCGAACGACGACGGCCACATGCTGGTCTACTACCACCCGCTCCTTGTCCCCGAGGGGGACCTGCCCCTGGAAGTGGAAGACCTGATCGACAGCGGCATGGAGATTTCACGGCACGCCGCGCCGGGCGGCGGTCGCGGCGGCGGCGGCTGCCTCTACACCCTCGGTCAGATGGACGCCGACCCGCAGTTGGAACTGCTGCACATCAACGATGACGGCTGGATTGCCATCATCGACCTGGTCGACAAGACCGAAACCGTCCTGAACGGCGTGGGGCCGGGCGTCAGCAATCGTGAGAACGGCGAATATTCACTGACGACCGCCGGCTACTCCGCCCTCACCACCGGAAACTTCAGCAGCACGGGCGGGGGCGAAATCCCCAATCGCGCACGGCACTGGAGCCTCTATTGATCCGCCGCTTTGGGCGCCGGGGCCGGCGGACGCCGCCCCGGCGCTCCGATCCCTCGATTCTCTTGCAAGAAAGGTCCAATCAACGATGAGCCCGCGATCTCTCCCAACCCGGGTGATGTCCACGCCGAGGGTCCCGGCGCGCGCCTTCACTCTCATTGAATTGCTGATTGTGGTCGCGATCATTGCCATCCTGGCCGCGATCGCCGTCCCCAATTTCCTCGAGGCCCAGGTCCGCGCCAAGGTCAGCCGCGGCCATTCCGACATGCGCAGCATGGCCATCGCCCTGGAAAGCTATCGCACCGACCACAATCAGTATCCGCTGACTTCGTGGTACTCCTGGAACGCCGGCAAGCTGCCCAATTCCTACTCCGGCAACACGACCACCCAGCACGACTCCTACTACTGTCTGACGATGCTGACCACGCCGGTGGCTTATACCACCAGCCTCGGGCGTCATCCGTTCTGGCCGTCGCCCCCCGGGTCGAGCTGGCCGATGGAAGGCTACGAATACGCCGACCCGTATTATGTCGCCGCGATGCGTCTGTTCCCCGATTGGGCCAACGGCACCTACGGCTACAAGATTACCGAAAACGTCCAGTGGCGCCTCACGTCTCCCGGCCCGACCCAGATGTACTGGTCGCTCGGCCTGGCCTACGATCCGTCCAACGGGACCGTCAGCCCGGGCGTCATCATCCGGATGGGGCCGTGACGTCCTGCCGCGGCTCCCGCTCGTCAGCAGCGGTTTCTGGTTAACTCGTCGTCCAGGTGGGCCATCCGGCGCTGGCTGTTGAGATGTTCGTTGCGGTAGACGCTGGGCGAAACCCCGACCAGGTTCTTGAAGTTGCGCGTGAAATGGGAAAGGTTCTGGTAGCCGACTTCGTAACAGATCTCGCCGATCCGCATCCGCGTCGTCGCCAGCAGCCGTCGCGCCTCGGCAATCCGCACTTCATTCTGATACGCCGTCAGCGTCTGCGTCGACTGGCGGCGGAACAGCCGGCTGACATACGTCGAACTGAGGTGAACTTCCGACGCGATCCGGTTCAGGGTCAGTTTTTCCCGGTAATGGTTCTGAATGAACTCCCGGATCTGCCCGACCGGATCGCTCTCGCCGATGCGCCGTTTCAGCAGCAGGTCTTCGCCCAGCAGCGCGATGTAGTCACAGAAGATGACGAGCAGATTGATCAGGCTGTCGACGGTTTCGACCGGGAGGATCGGGACGGTTTGAATCCCCTGCAGGATCGGGTCCGGGTTGCCCCCGTAGCGACGCGCCAGCGTCACCAGCGAGTCGATGTATTGCGAATCGAGGGGGCCGGTCAGAAAGTCGCCGGTCAGCAGAACCATCTCCACCTTGCCGTCGATCACGATCGGGATGCTGATGTGCGTCAACCCCGCGAAACACTTCAGCTTGGCCGGCGACCCGCAGCGCAGCGCCTCGCCGACCAGCTTCGTGGCGAGCGTTTCGCTGTCGCGGCGCCCCTGGCGCGTATCCCACAGGAACCGGTAAACCGGCGACCAGCGGTCCGGTTCGCGCTCAAACAGCGTCTCTTCCGGCCGCACCGGATTGCGGAAATTGAGCGGCAGATGGAACAGCGTGAAGATCGTGTTTTTGAAGTCGTGCAGCAGTCGAGGCTTTGCCAGGTCATGGAAACAAAAGCTCGATGCCATTCCAGCAACCTCCCCCGCCTCAGGGATCGATTCATACTGATGGATACCCTTAAGAATAACAGGAAGCCCGGGAGGCGCGCCATCAGGTTTTTTCCCGGCGGACCGCGCGGGCGTTTCCGGGGTGTTTGCCGGTTTTGCGTGCCAACGGCAAGAAAGTTCAATGTTTTCACGCCAGACTGGTTGTCCGCCCAGCCCCCGGGCGGGCACCATGATCCGCGAATTGCCGCGTATCGGGCTCTCGGATTCCTGGGGCAGTTCATCCATCCGTGAAAGGCGTCCGATGACGGCACATGCTCTCCCATTGGCCCAGCCTCCGTTCCGCGGCGCGCAACTCCCCGCCGCCCGGACGGTCTTCGGGCGCGCCTCCTACATCCTCTCCAGTCAGCGCGTCCAGGCCGCCCTCACCAAGACCGGCGGCCATCTGGGGCCCGTCAGTTTCGACCTCGGCGACCGCGCCATCCAGCCCTACGCCATCGCCCCCTGGTGGAACGAGCGTCAGCCTCCCGAGCGCCCCGTGATGCAGCGCGTCCTGCGCGGCGATTTCTTCTGTCTCCCCTTCGGCGGCTGCCACGGCGGCGACAACCACATGCCCGGCGTGCCGACCCATGGCGACACGGCCGCCCGCCGTTGGCGCTTTTGCGACTTCGACCAGAGCGAGGAGCGGACGTGGATCGAACTGGAGATGCGGGTGCGCTATCCCCGCGCCCATGTCCTCAAGCGGATCGAGCTGCGCGCCGATCATACCGCCATCTATCAGTCGCACGTCATCCGCGGCGTCAGCGGCCCGATCTGCTTCGGCCATCACGGCATGCTGCAATTCCCCGACGGCTGCGAGGCGGCCTATCTTTCCTCCAGCCCCTTCCCGCGCGGCCAGGTGCTGCCAGATCAGGGCGACGACACCGCGTCGCGCGAGCGCAACTTCCTGCGCCCGGGAAGCTGCTTCACGCGGCTCGAGGCGGTCGAGGATATTCACGGCGGCCTGACCGACATCAGCCGCTTTCCCGCGCGTCGCGGCTTCGACGACCTCGTCATGTTGGCCGCCGATCCCTCGCTCCCGTTTGTCTGGGACGCGGTTTCCAACCCCACCCTGGGCTATGTCTGGTTCTCGCTGCGCGATCCGGCCGTGCTCGCCTCCACCATCCTGTGGCTGTCCAACGGCGGCATCGACTATCCGCCGTGGAACGGGCGGCACATGAATGTGCTCGGTCTGGAAAACGTGACGAGTTACTTCGATTACGGTCTCCATGCCTCCAGCGGCCCCAATCCGTTTTCGGATCTCGGTTTCAAGACCAGTGTCACGCTCAGCCCCGACCAGTCGCTCGCGGTCCGAGCGATCTTCGGCGTGGCGGCGGTCCCGCGCACGTTCAGTAAGGTGGAATCGATCGTGCCGGTCGCCGGCGGCATCGAGCTGGTTGACTCCCTCGGCGCCCGAGTCCGGACACCCCTGGATCTCGAGTTCATCGCCGGGGAGGGTTGAGGCCGCTCCCTCAACCCGCGGGGCCGGTTTTCGAGAGCCGAAGACGAGGGACGCGAGCCGCGCGCCGGATTCTGGAGAAAGCCTTTGGGGGCGATTACAAGGACGAGGGACGGAGGGATCACCGCGCGAAATGGGTGAGGCAGCTTTCCGCGATCTATCTGCTGGCAATCCAAGCTGGATTCGGGCCATCATGCTCACGGTTTCCAACCGGATGATTCTCACTTTGGCACAAGATCCGGCGACCGGATGCCACCCCCCGCTCGCCGCAACGGGCCGTCGCCCGCTCGGCCTCACGGGCCGATTGTGCCCTGAAGTTCACCTGGGGAGGATTGCATGAGCGCCGCCACGCCCACCAACGGCTCCGACGGGTCCGCCCGGCGCGCGCGCTTCCAGGGCAAAGTCGTCCTGGTGACCGGTTCGAGCCGCGGCATCGGCCGTGAAATCGCCGCCGCCTTCGCGGCCGAAGGCGCGCATGTCGTCATCACCTCGTGCGACGCCGGCGAGGTCCACGCGGTCCATCGCCAGTTCGAAGAGCACGGCTGGTCCGCCATGCCCTGCGTTGCCGACGTGCGCGACGCCGAGGCCATCGCCCGCATGGTCGAGGCGATCCTCGCCCGATGGTCCGCGATCGACATTCTGGTCAATAACGCCGCGATTTTCCCCAAGCGCATCCCGTTCCTGGAGATCCCGTTCGAGAACTGGCGCGAAGTGATCGACGTCAATCTGTTCGGCGTTGTGCGCGTCACGCAGGCCGTCGGCCGCGTCATGGCCCGCCAGTCCGAGGGCGGCCGGATCGTCAACATCTCCTCGCTCAACGCCAGCCGCTATCGCGTCACCACGATCGGGCAGACCCAATACAACGTGGCCAAGGCCGCCCTCGACAACCTGACGATGGGGTTGGCGATGGAACTGGCGCCGCACGGCATTATCGTCAACGCCATCGCCCCCGGCTTCGTCGACAGCACGACCCTGGGCAAGGAGGACGGACAGGACGACGACCCCCTCCGCCAGGATTACCTCGAAGGGGGACGCATCCCGCTGCGCCGCTACGGGCAGCCGCGCGACTGCGCCAACCTGGTGCTCTTCCTGGCGTCGCCCGAATGCACCTACATGGCCGGCGAAACCGTCCGCATCGATGGCGGCCTGAGTTTCATTTTCTGAATTTCTGATCCGAACCCGCCGCCCCCGCCTCAGTCTGCGCCGCTTCCCTCCTGCACGAGCCCCGCCGGCCGCATCTCGCCGCTCCAGGCCAGCTTGCTCCGCAGGCGTTCGAAATAACTCATGTCGGTCCCTACCAGCAGGTCGATCGGCCGATCCGCCGGCCCGATGGAAACCTCGTCGCCCTGGCGGAATTCCCACGCCACCTGGCCGTCGAGCCAGATCGTCGCCTGATCGCGTCCGTGGTGCGGCACGAACTGCAGCGTCAGCGGCGGCGCGGGGGGGAGCACGACCGGCCGCGACGCCAGCGTGTGCGGGCAGATCGCCGTGGCGACGATCGCCTCCAGCGTCGGGTAGACGATCGGCCCGCCCGCCGACAAGTTGTAGGCCGTCGAGCCGGTCGGCGTGGAGACGATCAGCCCATCGCCGATGAACGCCGAAACGAGCTCTTCGCCCTGGCGCATCGTCAGGTGGATCACGCGCGCGTCGGCGTGCTTGCTCACGACCAGGTCGTTGACGGCGATCCCCTGTTCGGTCACCTGCCCGCTGCGCGTCAGCCGCGCCTGCAGCAGAATCCGGCGGCTGACGGCGGCCCGTCCGGCCATCCAGTTCTCCACCACCTGCGTCACGCGCTCTGGATCGACCGCCGCGTTGAAGCTCAGCGATCCCAGGTTTACCCCCAGCACCGGGCCGCGGAACGGCCAGAAATGCCGGACCGCGTGCAGGATCGTCCCGTCGCCCCCCAGGCAGACCAGCAGCGGATCCTCATCCGGCCGGGCCATGATCCGCGAGCCATCCTCGGCCGGGTAGGATTCGTGCGCCGCGGCGCCGGGGGGCGCGGCGGCCAACGCGACGATGTCATCGGCGATGCTCAGCGCCATGCCCCGCGCCGCCGCCCAGGCCCACAGCTCGGCCAGGACGGCGCCGACCCCGGGCACCTGCGGGTTGCCATAAATGACAAGCCGGCGCCGGCGCGTACCGGCGTCCGGGGCGGCGCCGCGCGCCGCGGGGGCGGAGGGTTCGGCCGGCGGGCGGTGTCGGGATGCCATGGGGCGGGTCACGCTCCGGGTTCGGCTGCGCGCGGGGTTGCTTCCTGAGTATAGGCTTCGTCCAGAACCCGCTCAATCGCGTTCTCCGCGAGCGTGGCGGACGGGTCGCCGCCGGCACGCCGGCGCAGATGGGCAAAGAACTCCAGATTACCAGCGGGTCCCCGCAGCGGCGACGGACACAACCCGACGGCGCTCCATCCGGTCTGTGCCGCGAATTCGAGCACATCGGCCAGGACGCGCCGGTGAACCCGGCGCTCGCGCACGACGCCCCCCCGGCCGACATCGGCCGGCCCCGCCTCAAACTGCGGTTTGATCAGCGCCACGACGCTCCCCGCCGGCGCCAGCAGCGGGGGGAGGGG
>MVZB01000094.1 GCA_002068205.1 candidate division BRC1 bacterium ADurb.BinA292 | reverse complement strand
CCGGCCCGGCACGCCGCGGTGCAACCCCCGCCGCCGAGCGCGCCCCGCACGCTCTACACTTGCGGCATGCATCCCGAGGTGATTAGCGAGGAACCGGGACTCTGCCCCAAGTGCGAGATGAAACTGACGCCGATGGATCCGGACCGTGCGCGGCTGATCCTGGAGGCGCGCGGCGAGGGGAGCGCGACGCCCGCGCCGCCGGCGGGCGAGCGCAACGTCCTCTATTACCGCTCGCCGATGGACCCCGCCTTCATCCGCAACGAGCCGGGTGCCGACGCGATGGGTATGGACCTCGTCCCGGTCTACGAGGACGAAGTCGCCGGGGGACCCTCGATCCGGATTGATCCGGTCACCGAACAGAACATGGGCCTGCGCTACGACGTCGTCCGCGTCGGGCCGCTGCGCAAGACCTTCCGCACCGTCGGCACGGTCCAGTACGACGAGCAGAGCCTGGGGACCGTGACCACCAAAGTGGAGGGCTGGGTGGAGAAGGTGCATGTGCAGGAGACGGGCACGCAGGTGCATGCCGGCGACCCGTTGTTCGATCTGTATTCCCCGCAGCTTTTCAGCGCGCAGGAGGAGTACCTGACCGCGCTGCGCGACGTCGAACGCAGCTCGGGCACCGCGGCCGACCTGGCGCGGACGCGGCTGCGTTCGGCCGAGGAGCGCCTGCGCCTGTTCGACATCCGCGACGAGCAGATCGATCAGTTGCGCACGACGGGGGAAGTCTCGCGCACGATGACGATCCATGCCGATCTGACGGGGATCGTGATCGAACGCAAGGTGACCGAGGGCGACATGCTGACCCCGGGGATGCCGGCCTATCGCATCGCGGATATCTCCACCGTCTGGGTCATCGGCCGGATCTACGAATCCGATCTGCCGTTTGTCCGGCTCGGCCAGGAGGCGCTGATGCGGCTGGACTACCTGCCCGGCCGAACCTGGCGCGGCCGCGTGACCTACATCTATCCCTACCTGCCTGAGGGAACGCGCGAGGTGCCGGTGCGGATGGAGTTTCACAATCCGGGCTATGAATTGAAGCCGGGGATGTATGCCACGATCCATCTGGAGAGCACGCTGGCGGCCGAGGCGGTGCTGGCGCCGGCGATGGCGGTGATCGACACCGGCGAGCGGCAGATCGCGTTCGTCGCGCGCGAACCGGGCAAGTTCGAGCCGCGCCGGGTCCAGACCGGCGCCCGCAACGACCGGGATGAAATTCAGGTGCTGGCGGGGCTGGCGCCGGGCGAACGGGTCGTCGTCAGCGGGCAGTTCCTGCTCGACAGCGAGAGCCGCCTGCGCGAGGCGACGCTCAAGATGCTGCAGCCCGGTCTGGTGCAGACGAGCGAGGTGCTGGACCACGGGGCGGAGCCCGCCGCGCGGACGGGCGCCATGGCGTTTGAAGGCGGAACAGACGCGCAGCCGGACGCGGTTGACCCCGTGCGCTACGTCTGCCCGATGCCGAGTCATGCCGGCATCCTCTACGACCAGCCGGGGGACTGCCCGCTGTGCGCGATGAAGCTCGTGCCGGTGCGTGAATCCGACCGGCCGCCGGCGTGGGTCGCCGCGCACTGGACCTGCCCGATGCCCGAGCATGCCCACATCGAGGCCGAAGGACCGGGCAATTGCCCGGTGTGCGGAATGACGCTGATCCCGGTCACCCCGGCGGCCGAAGCCGCAAAAAAATCCGAATCAGTCGAAGCGACCGCGGGCGAGTCGGCCGGCGTCGCGTTGTATGTCTGCCCGATGGAGAGCCACATGCACATCGTGAGCGATCAGCCGGGACGCTGTCCGGAGTGCAACATGGTGCTGGTGCCGACCAGCGAAGTGCCGTTCGGCAAGGAAAGCGAACTGATCTGGCGCGCCCTGCACGGCGCCGGCGACGAACCGACGACATCAAGCGCGGAGGCGCGCTGATGAACCGCAACATCGCCCGGCCAATCGCGCGCATCCCGGCAATGTTCGACAGTTGGTCTGTCTTTCAGACCGTCGTGGAGGACCCGTTCGAGCAGGAAGCCCTTGTGGAGTGCGGCGCCAGAAAGCGCGCAGCGCTTGGCGACGCCGCATTGGATCGGTCGGCATCAGCCCATGTCGTCGGATCTAAACGGTGTCGACGTGGTGCGCTGCAACGCTCTGCCGCCACACTCCACAAAGGCTGCCTGGATCTCGCTGCTCAGGTCAAGCATTGGAATTCGACGCGTGTTTCCATTCTCGCCATTCGGATTGTGAACGGGCATGATTCGCCGGATTATTGAATTCTCGCTGGCCAATAAATTCATCATCCTGCTGATGATGCTGGCGATTGTCGCCGGCGGAATTCACGCGGCGAAGAATATCCGTCTCGACGCCATCCCCGACCTCTCCGACGTGCAGGTCATCATCCTCACCGAATACGCCGGGCAGGCGCCGCGGATCGTCGAGGACCAGGTCACCTATCCGATCACGACCAAGATGCTGGCGGTGCCGTACGCCAAGGTCGTCCGCGGCTATTCGTTTTACAATTATTCCTTCGTCTACGTGATTTTCGAGGATGGGACCGACATGTACTGGGCGCGCTCGCGCGTCCTGGAGTATCTCTCCCAGCTTCAGTCCCAGCTCCCCGACGGGGTGTCGCCGCAGCTCGGGCCCGACGCGACCGGCGTCGGCTGGGCGTTTCAATACACGCTGACCAGCGACGCGCGCGACCTGGCCCAGCTTCGCTCGCTGCAGGACTGGTTCCTCAAGTACGAGCTGACTTCGATCGACGGCGTCGCCGAAGTGGCCAGCCTGGGCGGCTTCGAGCGCCAGTATCAGGTGACGGTCGAGCCGGAAAAACTGCGGGCGTATGACCTGTCAATCACCGCGGTGCGCGATGCGATCCGCAAGTCGAACAACGAGGTCGGCGGCCGGACGATCGAGATGGCCGAGACCGACTACATGCTGCGCGGCATGGGCTACCTCGGCACGCTCTCGCCCGAGGAGCAGCGCGCGGCCGAGGCGCGCGGCATGGGCGTCCGCGCCGACGGCACGCCGATCCTGCTGCGCGACGTGGGCCGGGTGGCGGCGGGCCCCGAGATGCGCCGCGGCGTGCTGGAATGGAACGGCAAGGGCGAGGCCGTCGGCGGAATCGTCGTTGTCCGTTACGGCGCCGACACGCTGGCGACGATCGCCCGCGTGCGCGAGCGGCTCGCCGAGATTCGGCGCTCGCTGCCCGAGGACGTCCGGATTCACGTCGGCTACGACCGGACGGCGCTGATCGAGCGCGCGATCGCCACGCTGCGCCACACGCTCATCGAGGAATCCGTCATCGTTTCCATTATCATTATCCTCTTTCTATTGCATTTTCGCAGCGCGCTGGTGCCGATCCTGACCCTCCCCCTGGCGGTTCTCATCAGCTTCGTCATCATGCACTACCAGGGGCTCGGCGCCAATATCATGAGCCTGGGCGGGATCGCGATCGCCATCGGCGCGATGGTCGACGCCTCGATCATCGTCGTCGAAAACGTCCACAAGCATTACGAAACGAAACGCGAGGACCAGCCGCACTGGGAACTCGTGCGCGAGGCGTGCGTGGAGGTCGGCCCGACGCTGTTTTTCGCCTTGCTGGTGATTACGGTCAGCTTCATGCCGATCTTCACACTCGAGGCCCAGGAAGGGCGCATGTTCCGGCCGCTGGCGTTCACCAAGACCTACGCGATGGCGGCCTCGGCGTTTCTGGCGGTCACGGTCTCGCCGGTGCTGGCCGGGTTTTTCATCCGGCGCGACGTATTGCCGCCGCGCTGGTCGCGCCGCCGCCGCCGGCTGGCGCTGCTGCTCACCCCGCCGCTCGTCTTCCTGCTCCTCTGGCTCGGCACGCGCCGGGCGGGCGGGGGCGCGTCGGGCTCCGCGCTCGGGCTTTCCAGGTGGACATGGGTGGCGCTCTTCGTCGCGCTCGCGACGTTCCTGGCGCTGCTGCCGCAAACGATGCACCCGGAGGAGCGCAACCCGATCAGCCGCGGCCTCGTCCGCGCGTATCAGCCGTTTCTGGCGCTGCTGATCCGTTCGCGCGCGGTCTGCTGGGCCATCGTCGTCGCGGCGCTCCTCTCCGCGCTGACGATCTTCTTCCCCTATCTCCATCTGGGCCGCGAATTCATGCCGCCGCTGTATGAGGGCGACCTGCTTTACATGCCGACCACGCTGCCCGGCATCAGCGCGACGAAGGCCCGCGAACTCCTGCAGCAGACCGACAAGATCATCGCCGCCTTCCCCGAGGTGGAATCGGTCTACGGCAAGATCGGGCGGGCCGAAACGGCGACCGACCCCGCCCCGATGATGATGATCGAGACGACGATCCGGCTGAAGGACGAAGCACAGTGGCCGGCGGTGGAGATCCGCGACGACGCCGGCCGCGTCGTTGACCGCCGGCCGCGCACGTCGGAGGAACTGACCGACGCCCTCAACCGGGAGATCAAGTTCCCCGGCCTGACCAACGCCTGGACGATGCCGATCAAGACCCGGATCGACATGCTCTCGACCGGCATCAAGACCCCCGTCGGCATCAAGATCGGCGGCTCGGACCTGGCGACGCTGGAGCGCATCGGCGAGCAGGTCGAGGCGGTCGTCCGCGATGTCCCCGGCACGCTGAGCGTCTATGCCGAACGCGTCATGGGCGATCGCTACGTGAACTTCATCCCCGACCGCCAGGCGCTCCAGCGCTATGGCCTGACGGTCGCCGACGTCCAGGAAGTCTTCATCACCGCGATCGGCGGGATGGCGATCGCCAACACGGTCGAGGGGCTGGAGCGCTATTCGATCAACCTGCGCTATCCGCGCGAGCTGCGCGACAACATCGATGAACTGAAGCGCGTCGTCGTCCCCACGCCGCAGGGTTATCACATCCCGCTCGGCGATCTGGGCGTGTTCCAGATCGAGACCGGGCCGGCCGGCATCAAGAGCGAGCAGAGCCGCCCCAACGCGTGGGTCTATGTCGACCTGGACGACATCGACGTGGGGACCTACGTGGAGCACGCGCGCGCGGCGGTCGATGCCGCGATCGCCGACGGGCGGATCGTCCTGCCCGCCGGCTATTCGATCCACTGGTCGGGCCAGTATGAATACATGGTGCGCGCGCGGGCCCGGCTGCGGGCGGTCGTCCCGCTCACGCTGCTCATCATTCTCGTCCTCATTTACCTGAGCACGGGCAGCGCGTTTCAAACTTTCGTCGTCATGGCGTGCCTGCCGTTCAGCCTGCTCGGCGCGTTCTGGATGCTCTATTGGCTCGATTACAACCTGTCGGTGGCGGTCTGGGTCGGCATCATCGCGCTGGCCGGCCTGGATGCCGAGACCAGCCAGGTGATGCTGCTCTACCTCGACCTGGCCTGGGACAAACTCAAGCGCTCCGGGGCGCGGCTGGACTGGGCGGCCGCGCGCGCGGCGGTGCTCGAAGGAGCGGCCACGCGCCTGCGCCCCAAGGCGATGACGGTCGGCTCGACCCTCTTCGGCTTGCTCCCGATCATGTGGGCCTCGGGCGCCGGCGCCGACACGATGAAACGCATCGCCGTCCCGATGATCGGCGGCATGATCACCAGTTTTATTCTGGAGATGGCCGTCATCCCGGTGGTGTATTATCTGTGGAAAACCCATGGATTGGAGAGACGTGTCGATGCTTGAACTGGATGCCGCCATCACCTGCCTGGAGCGCGCCCCGCGGCTGCTGCGCGAACTGCTGGCCCCGATCCCCGCCGAGCTGCTGCGCCGGCGGCGCCTCGCGGGCAAATGGACGATCCATGAACACGCCTGTCATGTCGCGACGGTCGAGCGCGATTTCTTCTTCGAGCGCTGGCGCCGGTTTCAGGAAGAAGCGCGCCCGGAATTCACCTACTTCGGCGGCGAGTCGAATCCCGACGATTACTATCTGCGGATGGACCTGAACCGAACGCTGGCTGAGTTCGACGAATCGCGCGCCCGCGTCGTCGAACTGGCGCGCGCGGCCGACGCCGACTTCTGGTCGCGGCCCGCCGTCCATCCGCAATACACGCACTACACCCCCGCGATCATGGTCCGCCACCTGATGCTGCATGATCAGTTTCACATGTACCGCATCGAGGAATTGTGGCTGACGCGGGACGAATTCCTCTCGCCCGCACCCGCTCCGCAGTAACATGCCGCCAAGAATCCCAGCGCCGCTGCTCATCCTCGCGCTGCCCGCTCCGGTCGGCGCTCCGCCGCAGTGGCCCGCCGCGCAGCAGCCGCCGTTGCCGCCGGATCAGGCCGAGGCGCTGGCGACCGCGCCGACGCTGCACCAGGCGCTGCGGCTGGCGCTGGAACGCAACCCGGCGCTGGCCGCCGCGCGTCGGCGCTGGTTCGCCGCGATTCAGACGATCCCGCAAGCCGCCAGCCTGCCCGATCCGATGCTCGAGGCCGGCGTGGATCTGACCGAGCCGATGCCGATGCTCGAACGCGGCTGGAGTTTCGGCATCCGGCAGGAGCTCCCCTGGTGGCGCAAGCTGTGGGCCCGCGGCGAGCTGGCCGCCCGCGAAGCGGACGTGATGCGCCTCGAATACGAGATCGCCGCGCGCGACCTGCTGATCGACGTCAAGGACGCCTGGTACGAACTGTATTACCTCGATCAGGCCGCGCCGATCACGGCGCGCGTCGAGGTGATCCTGCGCAACCAGGCTTTGCTGGCGTATGGCGAGTTGCGGACCGGACGCACGCAGCTTGCCGAGGCCTTCCGCGCCGAAAGCCAGGCGGCGCAGTTGGCCTACGATCGCCTGCTGCTGGCCGACGAGCGCGTCGCGCGCGCCGAGCGGCTCCGCGCCCTGCTCAATCTGCCGCCCGGCGCCGTCATCGGGCCGGTCACGGCGGCGCCGATCTATCCGGTCACCGACGATCGCCAGGAACTGTACGCCCGCGCCGAGCAGTGGGCCCAGCGCCTGCGCATCAGCGGACTGCGCGCCGAGCAAGCTGAATACGAGGCCTATCTGGCGCGGCTGAGCCGCCTCCCCGATCTGACGCTGGGCTGGATGAACGAGGCCAACGTGCCGGCGATGATGGGCGACACGATGCGAACCGCGCTCGGCGGTATGAATCTGCCCATCTGGCAGCAGCGCAACGACGCGCTGATCCGCGAGCGCGAAGCGCTGGCCGAGGCCGCCCGGCTGGACGCCGCCGCCGAACTGAACCGGCTCGGGGAAGCGGTCGCCAACGCCTGGCTGCGCGTGCGCACCACCGACCGGCTCGCCCGGCTGTACCGCGAGGAACTGTTGCCCCGGGCGCAGGCGGCGATGGCGCAGGCCGAGGCGCTCTTTCGGGCCGATCAGGCGGCCTTCGCCTCGCTGCTCGAAACCACGATGGCCTGGCACAACTTTCAACTCGCCTACCATCGCGCGCGGGCCGATCACGGCCAGGCGATCGGGATGCTGGAACGGGCGCTGGGAACGACGGCGGAGGCCCGGCCGGCCGGCGCGACGCCCGACGGGGAGGGCCGGCCGTGAACAATCGGACCACCTGCCTGCGGTTGCTCTTCTGCTTCGCGCTGCTGCCGGCCCTGGCGCTCAGCGGCTGCGCCCACCGGGCGTTCAGCGACCGGTTGAGCGAATATGAAGCGCAGCGCGAGTTGCCGTTCAGCGCGCGGACGCTGGCTTGGACGGCCCAGGCCGCGGCCGGAGAGCTCGCGGCCCCCGCCCCGGCGAGCCCGCCGCCGGTTGCGCTGGCCGACGCCGCGACCAGCCCCTCCGAGCCGGTGCGCGAGCAGGTGCTGGCGTCGGTCCTGGAAATTTCGCCGGCCCGGCTCGACGCCCTGCGGCAAACGATCGCGTCGCCCGCCGCGCGCGACGCGGCGCTGGCCGACCGGCTGGAATGGCCCGAACTGGCTCTGGCGGTTGCCGTCGCCAGCCCCGCCGCCCGTGCGGCGGAGGAACGCTGGCGCGCGACGCTCCGCCAGTTCAGCCAGGCCGAGCACCTCGAATCGCTGATCAATCAATACCGTTCGTTCACGGCGACGCTCGAGACTGGCGCGGGCGATCCGCTCAACCGCGCGATGACGGACGCCTTCTTTCCCTACCCCTCCACGCTCGCGTTCAAGGGTGAGATGATCCGCGAGCAGGCGCGCATGGCCCGGCTCGAATGGGAACTGGCGCTGCGCGCGGCGCTGATCGAGGCGGGGCAGGCTTTTTTTCAATATCAGTATCTCCACCGCGCCGAGGCGACCACGCGCGAGAATCTCTCGCTCGTCGGCGACCTGCTGGCGGTCATCGAGCAGCGCTACGCGGCGGGCCAGGCCGGCCAGGCGGACCTGCTGCGGGTGCAGACGCTGCGCGAGCGCTTGAAGAACGAACTGCGGGACCTGCATTCGCGGCAACGGGTCGCCCGCGCCGAGATCAACGCCCTGCTGGGGCGCGGCCCGGAGGCGGCGCTGGGCGCGCCCGCGTCGCGGGATCTGCCGCTGAACGACGTCGGGTTGGCGGAGCTCGCGCGCTCCGCGCTGGACCAGCGCCAGGAGGTCAAGCTGGCCGAGTCGCGGGCGGCGCTGGGCGCCATCGCGATCCGCATGGGCGAGATCATGAATCGGCCGCCGGCCAGTCAGGGGGCAAGCCTGTTCGAACCGCGGATGCCCGCGGCGGAGGCGGCGGCCCGGCCCGCGCCGCGCCCGGCCTTTGCCCAGGCCGAGGCATATCTGGCCGAACTGCGCGGCCGGCTCGCCGCCGACGAGGCGGAGAGCGCGCAGGCGCGCGCCACCGCGCAGGCCCGCGCCGCCGCCTGGCTGGAGGAACGCGAGATCGCCCGGCGCGCGGCGGCCCTCATCCGCGAGATCGTCCTCCCGCAGAATCGCTCGACGTATGAGGCGAGCCTGTCAGCCTACAGCGCCGCCGAGCTGACGTTTGTCGAGCTGCTCGATGCCGAGCGCGCGCTGCTCGACGCGCGGCTGGAACTGGACGCCGCCCGCCGCGAGCTGAACCAGGTCCTCATCCGCAGGGCCGAGGTGACCGGCCGCGTGCCGGTGGGGGATTGAACGACCGCGGGCGGCCGCGTTCGCCGCTCCGGCGACGCTTGCGGGGCTCGGCGCGTTCCGATAAATTGAGACCGCGGCCGCGACCGGCGAGCCCCGCCAACCAGCCACACGCTTGACGTCAGACCAACGGGAGCGCGAACCATGCCCGTCGAAGCAGGCCAGCCGGCCCCCGATTTCACTCTTCCCTCCAGCGCGGGCGGGGAACTGACCCTCTCCTCCTTCCGCGGCCGGAACATCGTCGTGCTCTACTTCTATCCGAAGGACAACACGTCGGGCTGCACGCGCGAGGCGTGCGCGTTCCGCGACGCGCGCGACGAGCTGGCGCAGCTGGGCGCCGTCGTCATCGGCGTCAGCCCCGATTCGCTCAAGTCGCACGACAAGTTCATCCGCAACCACAACTTGAATTTCCCGCTGCTGGCCGACGAGGAAAAGCAGGTCTGCGAGGCCTATGGCGTGTGGGTGCAGAAGAGCATGTACGGGCGCAAATACATGGGGGTCGAACGCTCGACTTTCATCATCGACCGCGAGGGCAGAATCGCGCGCGCCTGGCGCAAGGTCAGCGTCGCCGGGCACGACGATGAGGTGATCGCGGCCGTGCGCGAGCTGACCCCGGCACGTAGCCGCCGCGCCGGATTGGTTCCAACGGTGGGAATGGCGTGGTCTCAGTTCTTGAGGCATACCGGCAGGGATGCCAGAGGGTCGCCGGTGGTTGAGCGCAGCGACACCACCGGTCCCCCGGCAACCCCAAACGCCCGCATCCCGGCAGGGATGCCAGGCAGGTAGCCGGCGGTAACCTACGTTTCCGCCGTCGTCCCCGGATATCCTGAGTCCGCGAAGCGGACGACCGGAATAAAGCGCAGGGTGACGTCCGCGGGCCGGAACCCTGCGTCGCTCCCCAAAGCCCCAAGCCCCTGGAAGGGGCGGCCGGAGCCGGTCTGAATTTGCGGCATGTCGATCATATCCCGCGTCCCGCGCGAGGACGCGGACCCGAGACGGCCGGCGAATTCCTCAGGGCGCCTGACAACTGAAAACGACGGCGCGGTCGGGGCTCGGCCCGGTCACCGCCCAGCTCGTCCAGCCGAGCATCGCCGCGTCGGGGCCGCCGCCCATCTGCAGCGGCGGTATCTCGTCCCCCTTGAGCCAGACCTCCAGATCGAATTCCAGTTCATCGACCAGATACATCCGCACCAGCTCGCGCAACTGCCCGGTCAGCTTCCCCGAGGGAAGGAAATCCTTGAACTTGGCGAAGCCGACCGGACCGACCGAGATGCGGATCTTGCCGGCGCGATCGTAGATCGAGGAGCCGACGACCAGATCCTGCCCGAGCGCGCAGAACGCGCCGCCCAGCTGATTGCGGTCCTCGACGCGCAGCCAGCGACCGACGCACTGCTGGACGCTGATCTTCAGCCGCAGGAAATCGCGCAGCAGGCTTTCCAGTCCGGCCGCGCAGCGCGGCTGTTGCATCAGCAGCCCGGCGTATCGGATCAGCCGCTCGGGATGGACCGGGCGATTCCACCCCTCCAGGCCGCGCGTGCCGCGACCGAACAGCGAAAGCATGTAGCGCGAAAAATGGTCGCGCGCCCCCGGCTCGAACAGCAGGTGATAGCGATACTTGGCCATGCAGCGGTAGACGAACGACAGCTTGCGGTGATGAAACAGATCGATGAAATCGCGGACGCGCTCGCGATCCTCGTCCGTTTCATCGTCCTCGGGGCGGATCAGCAGTTCGGTGTAGTTGGCGGGCAATGGCGACGCCGGGCCGTAGACCCCCATGAACGTGACCGTCAGGCGGTAGCGTGTTTCGGGCTGGCGCCAGGGATTGGGGAGTTCCTCGGCCTCCTCGAGGTCCCACGCGGGAAAACTGAGCGCGGCGTGGGCGCGCAGGCGAATCGCCTCGCGCCGCGGCAGCCCGGCGCGGCCGATCGGCTCGCCGCCGCAGTATCGCTCCAGGATCCGCAGCGCCTGGAAGAACGTGTATCGGCGGGGATGACGCAGCAGATCGTCGAGCAGCGACGGACGCGCACTGCGTTGCGCCGGCGGCGCCGCCGGCGCTCCGCTTACAGGATGATCTGTTGTCCCAGTCGTCGAGGCCATGTGTATACCTCACCGCGGATGGCCCCGCGGACGGTCAGTTGAGTAAACGAATTGACGCTCGCATACAGCGCGAAGAAGTGGCTGAGCATCTCGGCGAACAGGTGCATGTCGCCTTCGCCGGTGAAATGATCCTCGCTCAGCTCCATGAAGATGTGGCGGCCGCGGATCGGCGC
>MVZB01000093.1 GCA_002068205.1 candidate division BRC1 bacterium ADurb.BinA292 | reverse complement strand
GCCGGGGGGCGGGTCGCAGACGTGCCGGCCGGGGGCCGGCCCTGACTTCAACTGAGCACAGCGCCCCACGCCGTTCAAACAAAAAAGGGCAACCTGTCCGATGGGCGCGGCGGGCGGTTTGCGGTTGGCGTCGTCTGAGGTTACATCAGCCGGCAGGCCGCGGCCGCAGCGATCGCCGCCGTCTCGGCCCGCAGCGTCAGCGGCCCCAGGCCGACCGGCACGTAGCCGGCCGACTCAAAGGCCGCTTGTTCCGCGGGCGTCCACCCCCCCTCGGGGCCGATCGCGATCCAGATCGGCCGGTCCAGCGCCGGGCGTTGGCGCAGCCACTCGCCCAGCGGACGGGGGTTCCCCCCGAAGGCGGCCACGAGCCCGTCGGCGGGGGGGCGGTCAGCTTGCAGCCAGTGTTCGACGGCCATTGGGGGCGGCAGCGACAGCGGACGGGGCCGGCCGCATTGTTTCGCGGCGGCGATTGCGAGCCGACTCCAGCGCTCGGGGACGCCCGGCTCGTCCTCGGCCCGCGGCGGGATGACGCTGCGGCGCGTGTGGAGCGGCTGCAGCGTATCGACGCCCAGTTCCGAGAGTTTTTCAATCAGCAGGTCCATTGCCCGGCGCTTGAGCATGGCGACCGCCAGCTTGACGACCGGGCCCGCTGGAGAAGCCGAATCGAGCGGCGCCAGCAGCTCGATTTCGGCGCGCCCGTCGCGCCGGCCGACGAAGCGGGCGCGATAGGTGGCGCCCGCCGCATCGAACAGATCGATCGGGGTCCCCTCGCGCAGCCGCAGGACATCGATCAGGTGGTGCGATTCGCTTACCGGCAGCAGGAGCCGCTCGCCGGGCGCGCGCGGGCCAATTGGCCCGGGGTGGTGGAACCGATGGGGGGCGCGTGGGCTCATCGCGGGGACTTCATTGGCGGCGGGGCGCGGCGCGCGTCATGGGCGCTTGCTCTCGCCCGCCGTCAGAAACGGTAGATCGCGGGGTCGGCTTTCTCGATCTCATGGATCGGCGGGCTCAGGCGGGCCGGCGCGTCGTCGCGCGGAAGCGCCTCGACGAGCGCCTCGCCGGCGGCATCCGGGGAGCTTGCAGCGGCCGTCGCGGTCCCGCGCAGATAAACGTTTTCGCCCATCAGGAACACGCCGGTGCTGGGCGTCGAGGGGTTCGCGTCGCGCTGGTAAACCCAGGAGAAAACCGGGGCGGGCGTCCGGCGTTTGACGCGGGCCAGAATCCGCGCGACCACGCCCGAGGGTTGCCGCCGCATCTGCGTCATCCCCATGCGGTAATAGAACGTCCCATGGGCATTGTTCACGGTGTTTTCAAATTGCAGGTCCCACGGCCACTGGGCATGGAACGGGCCATCGAGCAGATTGACGCCGCGGCTGATCCAGTTCAGTTCGTCGGCGTCGTGGATTTCAACCGCCTCGGGGTCGAACCGGCCCGCGAGGCGAATCTCGTCGAAGACCATGCCGTCGGGGTTGTCGAGACCCAGATCAACGACAAGCCACTGGCCAACCTCGAGCCAGCCGCTGTCGGGCTGGTCGAACCAGAGGGTCGGCGGCCGCAGACGGGACTGATCGGAAAAGCCGGCGAGGATGGGCTGGAGCGACGGCAGATCGCCCTGCATGAACTTGAGGCCCGCGGGCATCGCGGTCTGGGCCGCCATGATCCGGACGGTGGCTCCCGCCAGCGCTTCGCGCAGGCCGAAGGCCGACATCGAGACCAGGCGCTCGCCGGCCCAGGCGCCCGAGAAAAGCTGCTCGTCGATCAACGGCTGAATTTCGACCGAATCGGCGGCCTGCCGGGCGGCCCAGACGACCGTAATCAGCGGGAACGTCTCCGAATTGACCGGTACCCTGAGGAGCCCTTCATAGACGAGCGTTCCCCGCGCGGAATCGAGCTGGACGCTCGGGTCCTCCTTGAGCAGCGGCTTGAGCGTATCCTGGTGGATCGCCACGGGCTCGAAACTGGAGGAGGGATAGCGCAGAGCCACGCGCACGCGGTCGAACGGCAGGTGGTCGGGATTGAGCAGCGCCGCCTCGGTGGCGAACTGTTCGCCCGTGCGGACGCTCTGGCTGGCGGGCGTCAGGAAGAACGTGACGTGCGGGATATCGAGTTTTTCGCTGACGCGGATCGGCAGCGTGGCGGTGGTGACGAGCGTTTCGGCGACCGGCGTGGTGCCGGTGGTGGGGGCCGTGCCGGCCACGCCGGCCTGGACCTGAACGGCGCGTTCGCGCAATTCATCGAGATTCTGCGGCTGCGCCTGGCGCTCCTCGGCCGCTTTGCGCTCCTGATACTGGCGGCGGCGTTCCTGCAGAAACAGGCGGTGGCGGCGGATCCGCTCTTCCTTGCTGATGTTCGGGTCGCGCGGATCGAGCTCGGGCGGGATGTTGAGCCCGCCGGTTTCGGTCTGATAGCGGGCGTCGGACTGGGGCTGTTCCGGGGCGCTCGCGGTTTGCGCCGGTTCCTGCGCGCGGGCGGCCCCGGCCGCTGCGGCGATCAGGACGAGCAGCAGGCTGAATCGCGCGAAAGCCGTTAGGTACTTTGAGCGGGAGCGTTGCCAGGCCATGAATCCGCCACCCCTCCCCGCGGGAGATGATCCAGTGTATGCAATCGCCGCGCCAGATGGCAAAGGAAAGCCCGGGGCCGGAAACGGCGGGCAGATTGGAGGGGACGGATGGGGATGCGCGGCAGGTTGCCGTGAAATAGCGGTTCGGGTGTTGTGAGGAAAGCAGCGCCGATGCATTGCGTGGCTCTGGCGCCGCGCGCAAAAGCCCGGTTTATTGGTCGCTCAGGGGGGCGGATGCGGCCTGCAACTCGCGCTCGAGTTCGGCGTGCCAGCCGCGCGCCTGGTCCAGGCGCTGGCTGGTAAACTCCGGCTCCTCGCCGGCGGCGAGATCCTCCTGCAGCAATTCGATCCCCTGGGTGAGCAGATCGTACGCCATCTCGCGCTTGTCGAGGTCGGGCTGGAGCATGTAGACCCGTCCGAGCAGGACATACAGATAGGAATTGCGCGGCTCGTACCGCAGCCGCTCGCTCAGGATGGGGAACCGCAGCAGGCGTTTCAGGCTGAGGTCGTCGGGGGTGATCGCCGCGGCCTTCATGTAATCCATGGCCGCTTCCTCGATGCGCAGATTGCGGTAGTGGGCGTGACCGGAGATGATCAGCGGCAACGCCTGTTCATAGCGGCGCAGACGCTCGAGCTCTTCGGGCGGCATGCGGCGGGTATCCATGAACTCGCGCGGCGAGGTGTAGATTTCCATCAGCGCGGCCAGGTTGTCGATCAGCGGCTTGTCGAAGTAGCCGTATTTGGGCGACTCGAATTCGATGACCGGATTGTTCTGGGTGTTGAGGACGTCGCCCGCGAGGTACTCGGCCAGCCGGGGACCGCCGGCGATGAACGAGGAGAGGAGCTTGACCGGGTCGTCCAGGTAGATCTCGCCCAGATCGCGCCGCACGTCATCCTCGGCGAGCATGCGCGCGAAGCGCTCGTAGCTGAGCTGGATTTCGTCCTGCCAGCCGATGAGCAGGATGTAATGCGTCGGCTCGTTGGGGAGGTAGAAGATGCCCATCGCCGGGAAGACGCGGTGGAACGTGCGCAGCGCGACTTTGAAGACGTCCTCGCTGAGGCCGGCCAGCGGCATCCAGACGACGACGAGGCCGTCGGGGGTGAGGCGCGCGCGGCAGGCCTCGAAGTATTGCAGGTCATACAGGTTGGCGTTGCTCTTGTAGCGCAGGTCGGTGCAGTCGGTGGCGATGATGTCGTAGCGCTGTTCGGTGTGAGTCAGGTACGAGCGGGCGTCGTCGAAAATCAGCCGGTAGCGCGGCTGTTCCTGTTCCAGGAAGCCGTGGTTGGCGGCGTGGAGTTCGGGGGCCGCCTTGGGAACGGTCGTCGAGATCTCGATGCAATCGACGCGGCGCAGGCGGTCGTGCAGCAGGAACGAATATGACGCGCCGCCGCTGCCGAAGCCGACGGTCAGGGCGCTGTCGGCCGTGGCCAGCAGGCCCATCGGAACGTGCGCCAGCGACTTCTGATCGGTCTGCATGATCGGATCGGTGCCGGCGACGCCGACGCCATCGACGTAGATCGTGCGCTCCTTCAGGTTGTTCTCCATCACGGCGACGGTCGCCAGCGGGCCTTCCTTGTAGAACACCAGAGTGTCGAGCAGGGTCGTCACGGGCTGCAGCCCCCGCTGGGCGGGCAGGCCGATCCAGACAGCGACGAGCATGACCGCCGCCAGGCCGCCGAAGGCATAGGCGTAGCGCCGGCAGGCCGGCAGCAGATGCAGCACGCCCAGCCCCAGGCCGATTTCGACCAGGCCCAGCAGCAGCAGGCCGAAGGTCAGGCCGAACAGCGGGATGATGATGAAGCCGGCGAGGAGGGCGCCGAGGATCGCGCCCACCGTATTGTAGGCATACAGCCGGCCGACATCGCCGCCGACCCGGCCAACCTGGACCACCACGCGCGCGGCGGCGGGAAACGCCATCCCGAGCAGGATCGTCGGCAACCCGAGGACGCCGAAGGTCTGGAGCATGATGTTGCCGACGGCCAGGTACCAGTTGAGGATGCCCGTTTCGGGGTCGTAGGGATCGGCGATGCGCAGGCCGCCGGCCGAGTAGAGCATCGTGACGGAGAGCAGGACGGCCATACCGATCAGGACGAGCAGGACGCCGTAGAGGCGCAGGGGCTGGCGTTCGTGATCGATCCACAGGCCGATCAACGCGGCGCCCACGGCCAGCCCGGCCAGAAAGACCGTCAGCATCGCCGAGAAGGAGTAGGTGGTGTTTTTGAGGTATTCGAAGCTGAAGACGAGCGAGCGGCTCCAGAGGACCTGGCAGGCGAGGGCCGCCGCGCCCGAAAGGAGCGCGGTCCAGAGCACCCATTGCACGGCGCGGGGGGGCAGCGCGTCGGTCGGTGGGGCGGGCGCGCCGGCGGTCGCCGCCACGGGGGGGCCGCCGGGAGAAAGCGGTCGGCGCTCGATCATCAGCGACAGGGCCAGACTGCCGGCCGCGACGAACAGATTCAGCCCCGCCGCGATCCATTCGGAGTGCAGCAGGCCGAAGCTGGCGATAAGGACGAAGCCGGCGAGGAACGAGCCCGCCACCGCGCCGAACGTATTGACCGCGTAGAGACTGCCGACATGCAGACCCAGGTGGGCCTGACGCCGCACCATGAACCGCGACAGGACCGGCAGCGTGGCGCCCATCATGGTGGTGGGGATCAGGAGCAGGAGGAACGCCAGGATGAAGCGGGCGGCGGTCAGGATGCCGAACTGGCCGCCCAGGTGGGCGTAGATCCAGCCGTCGACGGCGGTGACGCCGTTCATCAGCAGCGGCATGGCCGCGCCCGCCAGCGCGATCCCGATCTCCAGCGCGCCGTAGGTGCGCAGCGGCCGGCCGAGCCGGTCGCTGACCCGGCCCAGCAGCCAGGAGCCGAGCGCCAGGCCGGCCATGAAGGCGGCGAGGACGGTGCAGACGGCGTAGAGTCCGGCGCCGAAGATGGCCAGCAGCATCCGCGTCCAGACGATCTCGTAGATCAGGCCGGCCGCGCCGGAAGCGAAGAAAAAGGGGTAGGCGAGCAGCCGCAGGGCGGCGCCGCCGGGGGGGGACAGCGCGACGGCGGGGTAGTCGGCGGTGGACGGAGCAGGTGCGGTGGCCATCGGTCGGGAGCGTTTCGCCCGTGCGGAGATGATGCGGTCGGAAATCGAGAGTTGCGCCGCCGACCGGGGACGGGCGATCGGAGGGAACCCGCACGCCCGGCGAGCCCTCCAGGCCTTGTTCAGCGAACCCCTTTCCCGCTTGACAGCCCGAAAAGGGGACCCGTACGATGCAACCACGGGCTGAATCGGGCTTGCGCGGAGCTGCCTGCCGGTCGTTCCCGGAGGCCCGTGGACCGGCGCCCGTCAGTCGCGGGCAAAGCGAGGTGACAAGTTAAACCGCTTGGAGCAGAATGTCCAGAAAGTGATCACGCTGGGCCAGGATGAGATCCTGGCGTTTTGTGGGGAAGGCGACCGCAAACTGCGGCAAATCCAGTCCCGGATGAAGGCCAGGGTCGTGGCGCGCGGCAACGAGCTGCGCGTGATCGGCTCCACCGAGGAGGTCGACCGGGCCTTCGAGATGATCAACGAGCTGCTGCAGATCCAGCGCAGCCATCATCAACCGCTGAGCGATCAACAGGTGCAACTGGCCGCCACCCATTACGAATCGGGCCGCGAGGGGAGCATCCGCGAGGTCTTTCTGGACACGATTCCGGTTCCGCTCAAGCGGCGGCACGTCGCCCCGCTGACGGCAACGCAAAAGATCTACATTGACGCCATCCGGCGCCACGACGTCGTTTTCGGCACCGGGCCGGCGGGGACCGGCAAGACGTATCTGGCGGTGGCGATGGCGGTCTCCAAGCTGATCGCCGGCGACGTCGGCCGCATCATCCTGGTGCGCCCGGCGGTGGAGGCGGGCGAAAGCCTCGGCTTCCTGCCGGGGGACCTGCGCGCCAAGCTCGATCCGTATCTGCGGCCGCTGACCGATGCGCTCTACGAGATGCTCGACGCCGACCGGCTGCGCCAGTTCATCGAGGACGGCATCATCGAAATCGCACCGCTGGCCTACATGCGCGGCCGGACGCTGAACAACAGCTTCATCATCCTGGACGAGGCGCAGAACACCTCGATTGAACAGATGAAGATGTTCCTGACGCGGCTGGGGCTGGATTCGCAGGCGGTGATCACGGGCGATCCGACGCAGATCGATCTGCCCAAGGGGCGGACCTCGGGCCTGCTGCACGTCCAGAAGATCCTGGCCGGAGTGGACGGAATCGATTTCATCCATTTTTCGGGCAACGACGTCGTGCGTCACGCGCTGGTTCAGAAGATCATCCGCGCCTACGAAACCCATGGCCAAGGATAAATCCGGCTCCCTGCGTCTGGACGGGACCGGGTCGCGTCCGCGGCTGCCGCAGGCGACGGCGCCGGGGATCATCGATCCGCGGGCGGCGGCCGAGCGCCGGGCCAACCGCGTCAAGCGCGCCGTTTCGGTCGCGCTGTGGTACGCCATCACCGTCTTCGTGCTGGGGCTCGTGCTCCGCTTCGAGCCCTACGTGACGACCGTGGGGGAGCCGGCGCGGACCGACGTCGTCGCGCCGTTCTCGTTCGAGATCATCGACGCGACGGCCACCGAGGAGGCCCGCCGGCGGCTGTATGAACAGAAGGCGCAGATCTGGATCCGCGACACGGACGCCGAAGGCCTGGCGCGCCAGCAACTGAACCAGTTTTTCGATCTGGTGGAGGAGAGCGAACTGGACAGCGCCGAGGATTTGCGGAAGTTTTCCGACGCGCTGTTCGAACAATTCGATATCGCGCTGCAGGCGACGTCGGCCGCCGAGTTCAGCGCGTCGCGTCTGCGCCGGTTCCGCGACCCGCTCAGCCTGAGCGACGTCCGCCGCGACCTGGAACTGGTCATCACCGACGCCTACAACAACCGCTGCATCGTGACGGACAAGCCGCTGTTCCGGGCGCACGCGGGGGCCGGCGTGCTGCGGCTGTACAACACGCGCAACCTGCCGGAGGAAATCCCCAATCCGGAGACGGTGCTGTGGTATCCCGACGAGCTGCAGAATTTTCTGCTGACCAAGGCGCTGCCGCGATATTTTCCCGATGCCGACATGGCGACGCTGCGGGCGGCGGCGGCCGAACTGCTGCGGGAGATCATTGAGCCGAACATCGAATACAGCCGCGTCAAGACCGACGAGAAGTATGTCGAGGATGTGCGGATGCTGCTGGAGTTTCCGCGGCGGCGGCGCTTCGCGGAGAACGAATCGATCGTCACGCGCGGCGAGCCGCTCAACGCGCTGCAGGCCACGGCGCTGGGGTATCTGAACGACCAGCGCCGGCTGCGCTCGACGATCAAACTGATCGGCATCGTGATCATCACGGCGGTGATCTTCTTCGCCGTCGGGCTGTATCTGCGGCGGTTCCGGCGCGGGCTGGCGCTGGACGCCACGACGGTGGCGCTGCACGTGCTGCCGCCGCTGCTGGCGATCAGCATCGCCCACGCGATGCTGCTGCTCGGGCTGCCCGAGCAGCAGTTGACCTACTGGTTTCCGGCGGGGTTGATCGGGATGCTCGCCTCGCTGCTGTTCAGCCCGCAGGTCGCCTTCGTGCTGGTGCTGGTGGGGGCATTGCTGACGGGGCTGGCGAGCGAGGGGCAGGGACTGCAGTTCATCGTGCTGGCGCTGTTCGGCGGTTTCGCCGCGGCGCTGGCCAGCCGCACGGTGCGCGCCCGCGGCGAGGTGCTGCGCGTCGGCCTCTACATCGGGATCGTGAACGTCATTACGATTACGCTGCTGGCGTTCGTCAATTCGCAGTCGCATCCCGACCCGCGCAATCTGCTCGCCGGCTTCCTCAATGGGCTGGTCTGCGCGCTGATCACGCTGGTCTTCCTGGTCATTATCGAATGGGCGTTCGGGATCGTGACCGACCTCAAGCTGCTGGAGCTGACCGGTCTGAAGCATCCGCTGATCCGGCAACTGGAGGAGAAGGCCCCCGGGTCGTATCAGCACGTGCTCAACGTGGTGAAGCTGGCCGAGGCGGCGGCCGACGCGATCGGCGCGAACTACCTGCTGGTGCGCGCCGGGGCGTATTTCCACGACATCGGCAAGATGCTCAAGCCGAACTATTTCTCCGAGAACCAGGTGACAATCGACGACAAGAAGGCGCACTCGCGGCTGACGCCGTACATGAGCGTGCTCATCATCAAGAATCATGTGAAGGAGGGGATGGAGCTGGGGCGGAAATTCGGGCTGCCGCAGCAGATCATCGACTTTATCCCGCAGCACCACGGGACCGATCTGATCCGCTATTTCTACAGCGAGGCGCTGCGCCGCTACGAGGAGAGCGAAACGATGGATCCGGTGCGCGAGGAGGATTTCCGCTACCCCGGACCCAAGCCGCAGTCGATCGAGACGGCGATCGTGATGCTGGCCGACACGGTGGAGGCGACAGCCGCGAGCAAATTCACCGGCGGCCAGGTGAGCGAGGACGAACTGCGCCGCGCGGTGCAGACGTCGATCACGACCAAGTTCAACGACGGCCAGTTTGATGAATGCCCGCTGACGCTGGCGCACCTGAGCCAGATCCGCGAGGCGTTCGTCCGCTCGCTGATGGCGCGCTACCACTTCCGCGTCGCGTATCCGGCGCTGCCGCGTCGCGATCAGCCGCCGCCGCCGAGCGGGCGCGAAGCGCGCAGCGAGGCGACGAGCCCGTCGATCGCCGTGATCGGTCCGGCGGCGTCGGCGACGTAAGCGGCGGGCGGACGGCTCGGTTGGGTGGGGGTTTTCGAGAGCCGGGGACGAGGGACGAGAGCCGGGAGCCGAATTCTGGGCGGGCCGTTGGGGAGATTACGCGGACGAGAGACGAGGGACGAAATTAATCTCGGGGACGGTGATCCCCTGTTTGGTTCCGCCAGGCGTCCTCTGGAATATGGAACAGGTGATAGCAGGGCATGATGAAATCGACCGGTTCAAAATTCTCACGCAGCCAGCGGAACTTCTCGCCCTGTTCCGGCGTGATGCCGACCAGTTGATTGGTGGCGACCAGCACCCAGCCCGTCGTTTTCCCCGCCACGGGGTCGGTGTCGATTTCCTGACCGAACTCGTCGATGAACCGCTTCGCCGCGCGGCCTCCCTGGCCCCAGTCCTGGTTGCTGTCGATGAACCAGCGC
Source organism: candidate division BRC1 bacterium ADurb.BinA292 (assembly GCA_002068205.1). Classification (GTDB taxonomy): domain Bacteria; phylum Sumerlaeota; class Sumerlaeia; order MVZB01; family MVZB01; genus MVZB01. Next base: position 1,582 of record MVZB01000093.1, on the reverse strand, counting down.
CAGGCCTTGGCCGGCCCGCCCACAATCGGGTTGAAGTAACCCAGTTGATGGGGGCAGAGCGACAGATCGAGCAGGATGAACCACAGCACGAGCGTGAGCCCGACCGCGCGCCATGCGCGCCGCGAAAACGCCAGCACGCCCCACGCGGCCGCGGCGAACAGAAGCGGAAACAGCGGCAGCATGTGCCGGATGCCGATCTGGATGCCCGAACCGAACGTGCCATAAAGCAGGAGCGCCAGCGGCGGCAGAACCAGGAAGCAGGCGGCGCGCAGCGAGGGCCCTGCGCGCTGGCGCACCACCGCGACCAGCGCCAGCAGCAGCATGCCGTGGAGCGCGAGGGGCGGCTTGGCCAGCAGCAGCATGGCGAAATACGGGCGGAAACCGGCCGCGTGGCGCCACTGGCCGTGAAAATAGGTGTGCCGGTACTGGATCGACATCAGCAGTTCGTCCATGCCATGCCAGTAGGGCCACGGCAGCGGCGCGGGGAGCCAGCCCAGGAGCTTGCCGACGAGTTGCAACAGGCCGTGGCGGACGTGAAAGCTGCCGAGCCAGAGCGCCATGCCGACGCTCATGCCGCCCAGCCACAGCAGGCCGGTATACTTGGTCAGCAGGGCGATGCCGCCCAGCAGGCCGACGGCCAGGGCGAGCCGTCCCGATTCGCGGCGCGACCATTCGAGCGCCGCCGCCGACAGCAGGAAGCACACCATCGTGACCAGGACGTCGTTCGTGGCCAGGACGGCGTGGGGCGTCAGCGTGGGTGAAAAGAGGATCAGCGCCTGGGCGAGCAGCCCCGTCGCGGGCGTGAACCAGTGGCCCACGATCCGGGCGAAGAGGAGGCTCCAGAGCAGAAACAGCGCCAGCGTGACGCAGCGAGCCGACCGCAGCGTCCACTCCCCACCGTAGCCCGGCAGAGGATCGATCGGATCGGCCGGCGTCGGCATCCGCTTGAGCAGCGCGGGGATGGCGAGGATCGCGCGGCCGGGGGGATGGACGATGTCCCACGACAGATTGCGCTGACGCCAGACGACGACGCCGACGTTAACGTGGACGCGCTCGTCGTACGTCTCGGTGCTGAACAGGAGCATCCAGAGCAGCCAGGGGGCGGCCGCGGCCGCCAGCAGGACGGCCAGCAACCCGTGGCGCGCCCGCCACGGCGCCGTTCCCATAGCGTCGGGCGACGGCATCAGACCGGGGGATTCGGCACGAACGCCCCGCCGCGGCAGTGCTTCAGGTAGTTGAGGGCATGGACCTGGCCGGTCATTTCGAGTTCGCCGCGCCAGACCGGATCGTGCCAGCCCTCGATGTCAATCGTGCCGCGGTAGCCGGCGCGGCGCAGTTCGCTGATGATGTCGGTCCAGTTGGAGTCGCCGAAGCCGGGGGTGCGGTGGAAGGCGAACGGCCGGGGGCCGTCGACGCCGTATTCGCGCACGACGTCCCACATCACGGTGGCGTCCTTGCCGTGCAGGTGATAGATCCGGCCGACCCATTTGCGCAGTTGGGGCAGCGGGTCGATCAGGCGGACCATCTGGTGGCAGGGTTCCCACTCCAGGCCGAGCGTGTCGCCCGGGACGGCGTCGAACAT
>MVZB01000092.1 GCA_002068205.1 candidate division BRC1 bacterium ADurb.BinA292 | reverse complement strand
CCGAGCTGCCGGCGGGCGCCTTCTCGATCCTGCCGTGCGCGCGCGAACACGCCGATCCGTTCGTCGAGGACGACCGGCTCAAGCTGCTCAGCTTCACCGGTTCCGACGAAGTCGGCTGGGAATTGAAGCGGCGCGCGGGCAAGAAGAGGATCCTGCTGGAACTGGGAGGCAACGCGGCGTGCATCGTCGATGAAGATGTCGACCTGGAGGATGCGGTCGGGCGGGTGATCGTCGGCGCGTTTTACCAATCGGGGCAGAGCTGCATCAGCGTGCAGCGGCTGATCGTGCACGAGCAGGTGTACGATGCGTTTCGCGACCGGCTGGTGGCGGAAACGCGCAAGCTGAAGGTGGGCAATCCACTGGACGAGGAGACGTTCATCGGTCCGGTCATTTCGGAAGCGGCGGCGGAACGAATCGAGCAATGGATTCGCGAAGCGGAGCGGGCCGGCGGGCGGATTCTCTGCGGCGGCCGGCGCGAAGGGGTGATGGTGGAGCCGACGCTGATGGAAAACGTTCCGCGCGACCAGAAGCTGGTGACCCAGGAGGCGTTCGGGCCGGTGGCCGTGCTGTCGTGCTTCAGCAAGTTCGAGGAGGCGCTGCGCGAGGCCAACGACACGCGTTTCGGGCTGCAGGCGGGGGTCTTCACGCGCGACCTGTATCGCGCGCAGCGGGCCTGGGATGAGCTGCAGGTGGGAGGTGTGGTGATCGGCGACGTGCCGAGCTGGCGCGTCGATCACATGCCGTATGGCGGGGTGAAGGACAGCGGGCTGGGGCGCGAAGGGATCCGCAATTCGATTGAGGCGATGACGGAAATCCGGCTGCTCGTCATCCGCACGCCGCCCGGCGAGGGGGGCTCATGAGCCCTCGGCGGCGAACGGGCGGCCGGCGCGGGTGGGCTCGGGACGGCTGGCCAGGACCCAGAAGATCAGGGCCAGGGCCGGGGCGAGGAACCACTGAAAGCGATCCTCGTAGATGATCCGGCGGCGCGATTCAATCTCCGATTTTTCCTGATCCTCGATCAGGCGCGCGACCGCGGTTACGGCGGGGAGCGGATTATCGCCCGCTTCGAAGGCCTCGCCGCCGGTCAACTCGGCGATGCGTTGCAGCGTATCCATGCGCAGGCGGGTGTTGACCTTGGCGCCCTGGGCGTCCTCGAGGAAGCGATTTTCCTCCAGCAGGATGGGGGCGCCGGCGTCGGTGCCGATGCCGATGGGATAGATGCGGATGGCCCGGGCGGCGGCGCGGCTGGCGGCGTCGATGGCGTTGCCTTCGAGCTCCTCGCCGTCGGTGAGCAGGACGACGGCGCTGCTGCCCTCGACGCCGTCGCGCTCGAAGGCTTCCATCGCCGTTTCGATCAGGACCTCCAGGTTGGTGCCGAGCGCGCCGACCGAATCGGTGTCGAGCGAGCGCAGAACGAGCGTGGCCATCTCGCGGTCGAGCGTCATCGGGCACTGGAGGAAGGCATCGCCGGCGAAGGCAATGATGCCGACGCGATGGCCCTCGAGGCGGCGCAGCAGGAGGGTCAGGCTGTGCTTGGCGGCTTCGAGCCGGTTGGGCGGGACGTCGGCGGCTTTCATCGAGCGCGAGACATCGACGGCGACGATCACATGCGTGCCGAAGCTGCGCAGGGTCTGTTCGATCTGGCCGTACTGCGGGCGCGCCGCGGCGATGGTGAGCAGGATCGCGGCGAGCAACAGCCGCAGCAGACGCCGCCGCCGCCAGCGCTGAACCGAGGCGGGAAAGAGCCGGCCGAGCAGGGAATGCTCGCCCAGGCGGGCGACCAGCCGGGCGCGGCGGCGCAGGGCGGCCCAGCCGAGCCACGCCAGCAGCGGCCAGGCCAGCAGGAACCAGAGCATTTGCGGGTTACCCCAATGCATGCGCGGCGAATCGCTCCCCGGGGATGATGGCGACGGGCGGGCTCATGGAAACGTCCTGAGCCAGGTGTTCTCGAGGCCCAGGGCCAGGAGCAGGATCAGCAGGGCGGGGACCATCAGCCAGGCCGCGAGTTCATCGAAGTAGTGGGTCTCATGGACCTCGATTTCGGTGCGCTCCATTTCGTTGATCTGCTGGTAGATTTTCTCCAGCGAGGAGCCGTCGGTGGCATGGAAGAAGCGGCCGCCGGTCATTTCGGCCATCCGGGTGAGCTGTTCGACATCCAGGCGGGCTTCAATCGGGATGTAACGCGGGCCGAAGCCGCTCGGATTGGGGATCAGGACCTGGCCGCCGACGCTGCCGACGCCGATGGTGTAGACGCGGATGTCGAACTGGCGCGCGATTTCAGCGGCATCGATCGGATCAATCTGGCCGGCGTTGTTCTCACCGTCGGTCAACAGGATCACGACCTTGCTCTTGTTGGGCGACTTGCGCAACTTGTCGACGGCATTGGCCAGTCCCATGCCGATGGCCGTCCCTTCGCCATTGACCAGGTCGAAATTGATCCGTTGGACAAAGTTGCGCAGCGCCTGATAATCCTGCGTCAACGGGCAGAGCGTGAAGGTATCGCGACCGAAGATCACGGCGCCGATCTGATCGTTTTCGCGGCCCTGGATGAATTCCTGGACGACGGCCTTGGCGCGCTCCAGGCGGTTGGGTTCGAAGTCGAGCGCCATCATCGAATCGCTGACATCGAGCACGAGCATAATGGCGATCCCCTCGGTGAACCGGCGATGCTCGCGCCATGCGCTCTGCGGGCGGGCGAGGGCGACGGTGAGCAACGCGGCTGCGACAAAGAGCAGGATCGCGGGGAGGCCGAGCAGCCGGGTGCGCAGCGTCGGGCCGACCTCGTCGAGCAGTTCGGTGGAGGAGAAGCGCAGGCGCGGCCGCAGCCGGCGCCGGCGCCACAGCCACGCGCCGAGCAGCAGCAGGGGGATGAAGAGCAGCAGGACCCACGGATCGTTGAAGCGAATCATCCGGTCGCCTCCTCGGCCAGTGGATCAACGGTCTGGCCGGCTTCGCCCAGTTCCTCGGGGGGGGTGGTCATTTTCACGATCAGGCGCGCGTCATTCCAGATCGTGGCCCAGCGCTCGCGGGGCGGATCGAAACGCGTGAACTTGACCATGTCGCACTCGTCGAGGAACTCCTGAACCCAGCGCTCCACCTGGGCGCCGGGATTGTGATCGTGCAGGGCGCGCAGGCACTCCAGGGTGGTCATGTCGATGGCGGCGAACCCGTAGCGGCGCTGGAGGTAAAGCCGGATGACCTCGGAGACGTGCGTGAAGATGATCTTCGGCGGCCCGGTGCGGCAGACCGAGAGGGCGGAGCGCTGATCCAGCTCGCGCAGGGCCCACAAGCCGGGGGGGAGCGGGGGTTCAACGGGCGCCTGCACGGTGGCGCCGCGGCGCGTCCACCAGCGGGCGATCAGATACGCCAGCGCCAGCACGATCACCAGCGCGCCGAGAATGATGTAGACCCAGGTCCAGTCGAACGGGATGTCGACGGGGTCGCGCAGCGGGAGGAGGACCGTTTCGGCGCCCTCGGGGATGATGCTGGCCACATCCAGCGTGGCGTCGTCGATCACGGTTTCGGTCGTCGTGCCGTCGTCCAGGCGGAGGCGCACGGTGATGGCCGGCAGCGTCAGTTGCCCCACGCGATAGGGTCGGATCTGGGCCCGCCAGCGCCGAACCGCGCCGCCTTCGGCCGCGGGATCGGGTAACTCAGTCAGGTGCCAGTTGCGGTCGAGATGCCACAGTTCCTGATCGGGCTCGAAACGGACGTGGAGGATGCGGTCGACGGAGAAATCCGCCGGTTCGGTGACGAGGGTCAACAGCGCGCGCTCGCCGACATACAGGGCCTCGGGACGGTCGATGTATTCGGCTTCGACACGAAACTCGGGCACGGACTGGCCGCGGACGGCGGCGCCGAACAGGGCGAGCAGAGCCACGACGATCCATGGCCGGGGGGTGATACGGCGGCGGGTCATTCGGATTCGGCGGACTCGTTATCCGGCGGCGCCGAGGCATCATCCGCGGGGGCGGGGGCGCCGGTCGGATCGAGGGACAGGGTGGGCGTCGTCGCCAGGGTTTGCGTTGTGCCGCCATCGACCATTGCCTGAAGCCGGTCGGCGAAAACTTCGATGGGCCGTTCCTCCTGGAGCTGGCGCAGCAGTTCGGCGCGGCGCTCGGCGATGATGTGCTGCTGATAGCGTTCAAGCAGCCCCGGCTCGGAGACATCGACGCGGACGGGCCGGCCGGCGTTGCGCGCGAGGACCTTGAAGAAGAACCAGCCCTGGGCGGACCGCAGCGGCCCGGTCGTGGCGCCGGCCTCCATGGCGGTCAGGCGCTGGACCAGGCGGGGATTGCGGCCGAAGCGGGGCAGTTCCTGGTCGCGCTCGGTGATGGAGCCGGCGATGTAGCCTTGTTCGAGATCGTTGTGGGCCAGGCTGTAATCGGCGGCGAGCCGCGCGAAATCCGCGTCATCATCCTCCAGGGCGTCGGCCAGGCGGTCGGCGGCGCGTTCGCTGTCGACGACGATCAGCCCCACGGTGACGCTGGCGGGTTCGGAGAGCGCTAGGGAGAGGCGGTCGGCGAAGTCGGCGAGTTCCTCGGGCGACGGGGCCGCGATCTCGCGGCCCAGCTCAAACTGGAGGAGCCGGTTGAGCGTCGTGAGGCGTTGGATGCGCATGTCGTAGTAGAAGCGGTTGCGGAGGTTGAGCTCGCGGCGGACGGCTTCATCGGCGAGCAGGACCAGATCGAGGTAGCTGTTGACGAAGTCGCGGAAGTCCTCGCCGCGCGGGGGCAGATTGCCGTTGAAGAATTGCCAGGCGAACAGGACCTCCTCGAGCGAAACGGTCTGGTCGCCCAGGGTGGCGATGACGTTGACCTCGCCCTCGGGCTGGCGCAGATCGACCTCGGCGCGGCGGGCCCATTCGGCCATGGAGAGTTTGCGCGTCGCGGATTCCTCGCCCGGCAGGTTGATATTGCCCGCCTGCTGCGCGAGGCGGCGGGCGCGTTCCTCGGCCAGGGCGGCCGCGCCGGGATTGTTCAGGTGCTCGCGGTAGATGCGCGCGAGCATCACCTCGGCCTGGGCGCGCTGATCGGGGGCGACATCGTCGTCGGCGCTGACGCGTTCATAGATGCCGGCGGCCAGGACGTGATGGCCCTGGCTGGAAAGGCGGGCGGCGCGGGCGAAGTCCTTCTCGATGGCGGCGCGCGACGCACCGAACAGCCGGGCGGGCGAATAATCCGTCAAGACCGCCACCAGCCCGCCGGCTACCACCAGCAGCAGGAGGATGGCCAGCCAGGGGCGGCGGCGCGAGCCGCGGTAGGAGGTGTGCTGATATGGGCCGACGGGCGTCATGAGGGGACTTTCTAGACCCGGTGGCGGAGGCGCCGCACGCGCAGGCGGAAGAATTTGATCAGCTCCAGTTCGTAGGAGGCATCGGTGCGCAGTTCAACGAGATCGACTTCCAATTTGCGGCAGAGCCGGCGCCGCGCGAGGCGCCGCTGCTCGACCTGGCGCCGGTAATCCTCGCGGACGCGGCGGCTGCCCGAATCGACGACGGTCAGCCGACCCGTTTCGCTGTCGATCAGCTCGATCAGGCCGGCGTCGGGCAGCTCGTGCTCGATGGGGTCCTCCACGGCGATGGCGATGACATCGTGGCGCTGGCGCACGACGGCGAGCGACTGTTCGAAGCCGCGGGTGAGGAAGTCGGAGATGACGAAGACGACCGCGCGGCGATGGAGCACGTGACGCAGATGATCGAGGGCGCGGGTCAGGTCGGTGCCGTCGCCCTGGGGTTCGAACGCGAGCACTTCGCGGATCAGGCGCAGGACGTGGCGACGACCCTTGCGCGGCGGGACGACTTTTTCCAGGCGGTCGGTGCAAAGCAGCAGGCCGACCTGATCGTTGTTGGCGATCGCGGCGAGCGAGAGGACGGCGCAGACCTCGGCCATCAGCTCGCTCTTGAACTCCACGCGGGTGCCGAAGCGGCACGAGCCGGAGAGATCGACGACGAAGAAGACGGTCATCTCGCGCTCCTCGCGGTAGCGCTTGATGTGCGGTTCGCCCGCGCGGGCGGTGACGTTCCAGTCGATCGAGCGGATCTCGTCGCCGTAGGTGTAGGGGCGGACCTCCTCGAATTCGATGCCCTGGCCCTTGAAGACGCTGTGGTATTCGCCGGCGACGCGCTCGCTGACCAGCCGGTTCGAGACGATCTCAATCCGGCGGACTTTCTGCTGGAGCGTGGCAAGATCAAGGTCGGGCATGGGTTCTAGAAATCTTTGATTCGAAGAACTGCAACTGGCGATAGTTCAAAGAAGATGCTCCAAGTCTGACTTTGTTAATCCGCACTGCCTCAAAATCCCCATTCGAGTATTCCGATCCAACTCCTTGTGCAGCGGGACAACGGTGCCAGTTTCCCCTCGTTTCAGAAAGACATGGCTGCCTTCTGGCGGCAGACAACAAAACCGCGGCGCTCAAGTAGCTTGATCATCGCTCTTCCCGATCAGTCGGGCAGGTCAGCCATCAGGCGACCTCAAGGGGATAGACAATGACTTCACTTGAGAAAGCTGGAAGCCTTTCCCCCGCCATGCCCTCCAAGTACAATTCGACGGCTTCCTGTAAATTTGATTTGGCCTTATCGATCGTCTCTCCCTGAGAGACAACGCCCGGTTCCACGCATTGTGCCACATAGTACTTTTCACCTTTGGTGATCAATGCGGTATTGCGTTTAGCCATTTTCTGGTCCCTCCAAAAAAATGAATGCGCTGTGGAGATGAGCACTTGTCTACGTGATCCAATAATGCCGTCGCTGGCTGGGCTTGTCATTGTTGACCGATCGGGCCTGCCGATTTGCCAGAACCGGGTGTCCTTGGCGGTATTCGACGCTGATTCGGCGCAATCCCCTGCCGATACTTCGACTCCCAGCTCAGGTCGCGCCCGATGCCCAAGCCGACGAGCGTTGCTCACGGCACTTCGACGTGATCGAACAGCGTACGGATCAGGTCGTCGGTCGTTCGGCCCTCGGCCTCGGCCTCGTAGCTGACGATCAGGCGGTGGCGCAGCACGTCGGGGCCGATCATCTTGACGTCGTCGGGGATGACATGGCCGCGGCGGCAGAGAAAGGCGTGGGCGCGGGCGGCGCGGGCCAGGAAGATCGTGGCGCGCGGCGAGGCGCCGAATTGCAGGTAGGCGCTGATCGGGACGCCGGCGGCCTCCGGGTCGCGGGTCGCCATCACCAGGCTGACGATGTAGTTTTTGATCTTCTCGTCCACATAGATCGCTTCGACGGCGCGGCGCGCGCGCAGCAGCGTCTCGGGCTGCACGACCGGCTCGACGCGCGGCGGTTCCCCCTCAGTCATCAGATCGAGGATGCGGCGTTCCTCCTCGCGCGACGGATAGTGGATCAGGACCTTGAGCATGAAACGGTCGACCTGCGCCTCGGGAAGCGGATAGGTCCCTTCCTGCTCGATCGGGTTCTGCGTGGCCATGACCATGAACGGCGAGGGGAGGGGATAGGTCGCCTCGCCGATGGTGACCTGGCGCTCCTGCATCGATTCGAGGAGGGCCGATTGCACCTTGGCCGGGGCGCGATTGATCTCGTCGGCGAGGATCAGGTTGGCGAAGATCGGCCCCTTCTTGGGAGTGAAGTTGCCATCCTTCTGGTTATAGATCAGCGTGCCGATGATGTCGGCCGGCAACAGGTCGGGGGTGAACTGCAGGCGGTGGAAGGAGAGGTTGATCGCGTCGGCGAGGGTGCGGATGGTGAGCGTCTTGGCGACACCGGGGACGCCTTCGAGCAGCACGTGCCCGCCGCAGAGCAAGCCGATCAGGAGGCGTTCGATCATCGCCTGCTGGCCGACGATATGCTTGCGCAGTTCGGCGACGAGGGCGGGGAGGAATTCGCTTTCGCGCCGGATGGTTTCCTGGAGATGGAGCAGATCGTCCTGGGACCGGACGGTCGGGGTTCCCGCTTCATGCAAAGCCATGGCGTTCTCCTCGTGTTGATCGCCCTGGTGCATGGCGCGGGACGCGAACGACCGCCCGCTCAGGCGGATTTGTGGGCGGGCGGGGTTTCGTTCGCCCAGACCAGTTCGCGCAGTTCGCGCAACAATTCCAGGGCGCTAAAATCGAGTTTCTCGTGCTCGCTTTGCGCGCCGCGCTTGCAGCGCTCGATGATCGAAGCCAGCGAGGAGGCCTGGGCCTGCGGGACCTGGCCGCCCGCCAGCAGGGCCATCAACTGCTCGTCGGTCATCTTGCGGACGCCGATGAAGCCGGAGCGTTCGAGAAAGACGCGCACGAGTTTTTCGATCTTGCGAAAGTCGCCCTTGCCCTCGCCGTTCTTGACCCGCAACGAAAGGCCCTGAATTTCCGCGAGCAACTGCTCGTATTTCGAGCCCTCCATTTCGTTTTCGGAGAAGTAGCCGTCGACATCGACGCGCGGACGCCGGCCGGCCATGAACAGGATGATCGCCGCCGCGACGACGACCAGCAGCACCAGGGTGACGATGCCTCCGGTCGAAATCAGCGGCGTCCACCAGGGAGTGGCCGCGGGGGCGACGTCCGCCGCGGCGGGCTGGGCGGCCAGCGTCGACGCGAAGCCTAGGGCGAAGGCCGACGCAACCATCGGAAACCAGGGTCGTGAGTTGGTGATCATGTTCGTCCACTTGCGAGGCCCCGGATTTGCAGGCAGATACCGCTGAAGGCCCCGTGTTGGGAAATTAGCGAGCCGCGCGCGGAAAGACAAGCGTTTCGGCATGCCCGCGGAGCGGCCCGCGATCTCCACGCGGGGAGCAACGGGGGGCGGCGCGGCGAGGCAACAGCCATTTTCTTGAGTCGGGCCGTCGGGCCGCCGAGCCGATCCCCGTTGCACGATGGATCTCGCGGCGCTGGAGCCGGCGGGGCCTAGTCGGATGCCTTGTCCAACTGGATCACGGTCAGCGTCATGCGCCCCTCCTGTTCCAGCATGACCGCCAGCGGCGCCCCCTCTTTGGCGGCTTCGATGATCTTTTTCAGTTCGTCGGCGGAGCGCACGGTCTGGCCGTTGACCTTGCGGATGATGTCGCCGTTCTTGATGCCGGCGACTTGCGCGGGCGAGCCGGGGCGAACGTCGCGGACGCGCAGTCCGTCGCCATCCTCGGCCGGTTCGAGGACCATGCCGAGGCGCGAGCCGAGGTCGGAGGATTTTTCCAAGGTCTCGGACCGCGGAACAAAGGAAGGATTGGTTTCGGCCATCAGCACGTCCTCCGCGGGCCGCCGCGCAATCGTCAGCGTAGTCTTCATCTCGCGGGATGTGCCGTTCTCCAGCCGGCGGAACTTGAGTTCGAGCCGAGAACCCACCTTCTTGCGGGCGACGATCTTGAGCAGGTCCATGTTGTCCTGGACGGGCTGGCCGTCGGCTTCAATGATGAAGTCGCCGGTCTGCAGGCCGGCGTCGAGGGCGGGATGCGGCTCCTCATGGCGGACGGCTTCGACCAGCACGCCCTTCATCTCGGGGTCCAGTTCGAGCGCCCGGCGCATCTGCTCGTTGTTCTTCGCGGCGCCGGCCATGGTGATGCCGATGAAGCCGGAGGCATACTCGCCTTCCTTCTGCACAGTTTCGACAAACTGCCGGGCGTCGTTGGACGGGATGGCGAAGCCATAGCCCTGCCAGCCGCCGGTGTTGGTGGTGATGAGCCGGTTGACGCCGACGAGTTCGCCGTCGAGGTTGACCAGCGCGCCGCCGCTGGAGCCGGGGTTGATCACGGCATCGGTCTGGATCATGTCGACAATGCCGGGGCCGACTTCACGGTGATTGGCGCAGATGATGCCCTGGGTGATGGTGGCGCGCAGATCGAGCGGACTGCCGATGGCGGCGACGCGTTCGCCGATGCGCAGCTTGTCGCTGTCGCCCCATTCGATCGGAACCAGGTTGTCGCGGTCGACCTTGATCAGCGCCAGATCAGTCAGTTCGTGGCTCTCGATCACCTGGATGTCCTCGTTGCCGATCTCTTCGTCATTGGAGAGGACGACGCGCAGCTCGACATTGTCGCCCTTGCGCCCGATCACGTGGGCATTGGTCAGGATGTAGCCGTCTTCGGAGATGATGATTCCGGACCCGGAGGAGGGGATCATGAACGGCCCGTCCTCACCCTCGTTGGGGAAGCCGGGGAAGTCCGGGATCAGGCCGGGGAAGAGGCGGCGGAACTGATCGAACTGCTCGCGCTCGCGAGCGGAGATCTGGTCGGAGATATCGCGCTTGACGTAGACCGTCACGATGGACGGCAGGACCTTTTCGGCCAGATCGGAGAAGGTATAGCGCCCGGTGTCGGAGAGGTTGGCCTGGGCGCGGGCGGACGTCGTCGTCAAGAGGGCGGCGCCGCCGAAAATCAATACGACGAAAAGCAGCGCAGCGATCGGCTGCGTGGCTCGATTCCATAGCTTCGTTCGGGAAGACATGAAGACCTGCCTCCATCAGCGGATTCAAAAGGGGAGCTTCGAGGCAGCGCCTCGTCAGCGTCGGGTCGCGTCGGGCGGACGAGGCCCATGGCCGCGAAATTGAACCAGTCTCGTACCAGTTGCTCGCATGGCGCCGCCGGCGGCGCGGCGGCGTGGAAATCCCAACATTCCGCTCATGATCATGCCCGGTTCGGGCATCCAGGTCCAGTGCGCCCCTGCCGTGGCGGCGCGGGAGAAGCGAACGTGTCCTGTGATATGCGACAATTTGTCGCTCCCGGGCGGTCTACAACCGCAGCCGTTTCAGCAACAGGGCGTTGGCGATGACGCAGACGTCGGACAGGGCCATCGCGGCGGCGGCGGCGAGCAGCGGGACATAGCCCAGCGCGGCCACGGGAATCAAGACGACATTGTAGCAGAAGGCCCAGAACAGATTCTGGCGAATCTTGCGCATCATCGCGCGCGAAAGGGCGATCGCCTTGGCGACGTCGCGCAGGTCGCTGCGCATCAGCGTGATGGTGCCGGCCTCCTTGGCCAGATCGGCGCCGCTGCTCATGGCGATTCCCAGGTCGGACTCGGCCAGCGCGGGGGCATCGTTGATGCCGTCGCCGACCATGGCCACCTCGCGTCCACCCGACCGGAGCCGGCGGATCTGTTCCGCCTTGCCGTCGGGGCGCACGCCGGCCAGGATCCGATCGTCGGGGAGGCCGACCTGGCGCCCGACGGCGCGCGCGGTCGCCTCGTTGTCGCCCGTGATCATCCAGACATCGAGGCCTTCGGTGTGCCGCAGCCGGTCGATTGCCTCGCGGCTGGTCGGTTTGACGCGATCGGCCAGCGCGATCAAGCCGACGACCTGCCGGGCTTGGGCGTCGGCCAGGGCGATGACGGTCTTGCCTTGCGCTTCGAGCCGCTCGGCGG
>MVZB01000091.1 GCA_002068205.1 candidate division BRC1 bacterium ADurb.BinA292 | reverse complement strand
GCCGCGCCGCGGCGGCGACCGGGTGGGGGGGCAGTTCCGCCGCGCCGCGCCGCAGCGGAAAGACGCGCGCGCCGGACTGCGAGAGCGCCTCGACCAATTCGGCGAAACCCGGCTGGCCGCGGCGCAGATCCACCTCCTGATCCTTGTAGATCCGGATAAAGCCTTCCTCGTCGATCAGGACCAGATCGACGCCGACCTGGCGCGCGACGAGACGCCGGACCATCTCGCGCGCCGCTTCGAACGGCATCACGCCGGCCGTGACGATCAGCACCGCGCGCGAACCGGCCGGGAGTTCCAGAGCCCGCGGGACGATGTGCCGCCAGAAATCGGTCTCGCCGCCGGGCTCGACGATGGCGAGGCGATCGAGCAGCAGGTGCAGGTGCGCCAGCCCCGACCCCGGCGGAAAGAAGACGGGCTCGCGCTGAGCATAGGCGAGCGAGACGCGGTGGCGCGCCTCATGGGCGCGGGTCAGGATCGACGTGGCGGCGGTGATGGCCAGTTCGGTGGTGGCCTCGCCCCCCAGTCCATAGCGCGCGCGGCGGCTGAGATCGATGTAGACGGCCAGCTCGGCCTGCACCGTGCGGTTGAGCTGCATCACGTGCAGGGCGCCGCGGCGGGCCGAGGTGCGCCAGTGGATTCGCGCCGGCGGATCGCCCGGCCGATACTCGCGCACGGTCAGGATCTCGTCGCCCTGGCCCAACCGCGCGGCGACATCGAGCGACGGCCCCGGTGCCGCTTCCGGGCCGGGGATCGTGTACTCCCCGAGCGGCTGCGCCCGCGGGTAGACCGTCAGCCGTGTCAGCGTCTCGATCTGCCGCTGTTCATGGAAGATGCCGAACGGATCGGCCGCGCGGACGTTGACCGGACCGATCAGATAGAGTCCGCGGTGGCGCTCGGCGACGACGGGATAATGAATCAGGACCTCCCATCCCTCGTGCAGGCCGGGGACCAGGTGGCGCTGGGCGATCTGGAGCGACGCGCCGAATTGATCCTCGATCTCGAGCATCTGGACCGGCCAGCCCCGGCCGCGCACGACGCGCAGTGTGACGGTCAGCGGATCGTTCTCGAAGACGCGCGGGCGGTGATGCCGCTCGATGCGGAGATCCTGGAGCTGACCGCGGTGAGTCAGCCAGAGCCAGCCGCCGGCCGCGAGCAGGAACCCCGCCAGCGCCGCCTGAGCCGGCGCGACCGGCAGGAGCAGGAGCCAGGCGAAGAGGAAACCGACGCCCGCCAGCAGGATGTTGCGCGAGGAGAATACGCCGCCGATGCGGGGGTCGGCTCGGAGCATGAGGGGTTAAACTCCACGGGGACGGACGCACGGGGCAATGGACGCACGGGACGGAGTTTCCCGATATCGGTCGTTGCCCCTCAGCCCGTATGAATCGGCGCTTCGACCTCGGCCAGGAGTTCCTCGATGATGTCGTCGGGGGCGACGCCGGCCAGCCGCGCCTGGGGCGTCAGGATCAGCCGATGGCGCAGCACCGCGGGCGCGACCGCCTTGACGTGATCGGGGCGCAGGAACCTTTCGCCGCGGATCGCGGCGAGCGTGCGCGCCATGTGATGCAGCGCGAGCGACGCCCGCGGGCTGGCGCCCAGCAGCAGGTCGTCGCGTTCGCGCGTGGCGCGCGCCAGCCGCACCAGATACCCCAGCACCGAATCGTCGGTATGCACCTGCTGGACAGCGGCGGCGAGCTCGGCGAAGTCGCGCGCGCCGGCCACCGGCTTCAGTTCATCGAGCGGATGCCCGGCGGCCTGGTCCATCACGATCCGCACCTCGTCCTCATAGCCAGGATATCCCATGGCGACCTGGATCAGAAAGCGGTCGAGCTGCGCCTCGGGCAGGGGGAAAACGCCCTGCTGCTCGATCGGATTCTGCGTGGCGATGACGAAAAACGGCGCCGGCAGCGGGTGGCGGACGCCGTCGACGGTGACGGCGCGTTCCTCCATCGCCTCGAGCAGGCCGGCCTGCGTCCGCGGCGTGGCGCGGTTGAGCTCGTCGGCGAGGACGATCTGGCCGAAAATCGGCCCCGGCTGGAAAACAAACGCGCGCTCGTGTTCGTTCCAGATGCCGGTGCCGGTCAGGTCGCTAGGCAGCAGATCCGGCGTCATCTGGACGCGCGAAAATTCGAGCGTGAAAACACGGGCCAGCGTGCGCGCCAGCAGGGTTTTGGCCACGCCGGGGCGATCCTCGATCAGCACGTGCCCGCCCGCCAGCATTGCGGCCAGCACCAACTCGAGCACCGGCCGCTTGCCGACGATCACGGTCTCCATCCGATCGAGGATCTGGCCGGCTTCAACCATCGGTGCGCACTCCCGGGCGTCGGATTCCCACGTTCATCGGACCACAGGCGGGGCGCGACCGCAACTGCGGAGGGTCTGGCGACTCGCGGATCTGATTAATCGTTGACAACCGCCGCGGTGCTTTTCAAGATGTGGGGCTTGCATGCCCTGGAGGGCCCGGTGTTGTCGAACCCGCGTTCCGTTTCTCCGAATCACAGGCTCACGATAACCCGCGGATCTGGCTGATTTCATTTCGCAAGGGGATTCTGATTCATGGCTAAGCAATACGTCTTTTCGTTCGGCCGCACGAAGACCGACGGTCGCGGCGATCAGCGCGCCCTGCTGGGCGGCAAGGGGGCCAATCTGGCCGAGATGACCCGCATCGGTCTGCCGGTGCCTCCCGGGTTCACCATTTCGACCGAGGTTTGCACGTATTTCTACGAGAATGGCCGGAAGTATCCGGCGGAGCTGAAGGATCAGGTGGCCAAGGCGCTGGCCCGTGTCGAAAAGGAAATGGGCAAGAAGTTCGGCGATGCGAAGGATCCGCTGCTCGTTTCGGTCCGCTCCGGCGCGCGCGATTCGATGCCCGGCATGATGGATACGATCCTGAACCTGGGACTGAACGAGAAGACGACCGAGGCGGTCGCCGAGAAGTCGGGCAATCCGCGGTTCGCCTGGGACTGCTACCGCCGCTTCGTGCAGATGTATGGCGACGTGGTGATGGGGGTCCAGCGGCGCAAGGACGAGCATCACGACCCGTTTGAGCACGCGATCGAGACGATCAAGAAGGAAAACAACGCCGAGACGGATCTGGACCTGACGGTTGAAAACTTGCAGGAACTGGTCCGGCGGTTCAAGGCGCTGATTCGCGAGCGGACGGGGCAGGCGTTCCCCGAGGACCCGGAGAAGCAGCTTTGGGGGGCGATCGGCGCGGTGTTCGGCTCGTGGAACAACGACCGCGCGATTGTCTACCGCCGCAAATACGGCATCCCGCACGACTGGGGAACGGCCGTCAACGTGCAGACGATGGTCTACGGCAACATGGGCGACACGTCGGCGACGGGCGTGGCGTTCACGCGCGACCCGGCCACCGGCGAAAAAGTGTTCTACGGCGAGTACCTGGTCAACGCCCAGGGCGAGGACGTGGTGGCGGGCGTGCGCACGCCGAAGCCGATTGCGCTGCTCAAGGAGGAGATGCCCAAGGCGCACAAGGAGCTGGAGACCGTGCGCCGGACGCTGGAGCAGCACTTCAAGGACATGCAGGACTTCGAATTCACGATCGAGGACGGCACGCTTTACATGTTGCAGACGCGCAACGGCAAGCGGACCGGCCTGGCGGCGGTGCGGATCGCCTGTGAGATGGTCAAGGAGGGGCTGATCACCGAGGAGATGGCGGTCCAGCGGATCCCGGCCGACTCGTTGACGCAGGTGCTGGCGCCGGTGTTCGACCGCGCGGCGCGCGACAAGGCGGTCAAGGCGAACCGGCTGCTGGCCAAGGGCCTGCCGGCCGGCCCCGGCGCCGCGACGGGCAAGGTGGTGTTCAACGCCGAGGAAGCGGTCGCCTGGGCCAACCGCGGCGAGAAAGTCGTGCTGGTACGGATCGAGACGAGCCCGGAGGACCTGCGCGGCATGATCGCGGCCGAAGGCATCCTGACGGCGCGCGGCGGCGTCAGCTCGCACGCCGCGCTGGTCGCCCGCCAGATGGGCAAAATCTGCGTCTGCGGCTGCGGCGACCTGCACATCGACTACGGCAGGAAGCAGATGACCGTGGCCGGCCGGACGATCAAGGAAGGCGATTGGATTTCGATCGACGGCACGCTGGGCGAGGTCTACGAAGGGGAAATCGACACGGCGCCGTCGGAGATCATCCAGGTGCTGATCGACAAGACGCTCGACCCGAAGCAAAGCCAGACGTATCAAAACTTCGACCGGCTGATGAAGTGGGCCGACAAGTACCGCCGGCTGGATGTGCGGACCAACGCCGACCAGCCCGGCCAGGCGGCCAACGCGGTGGCGTTCGGCGCGGTCGGCATCGGGCTGTGCCGCACCGAGCATATGTTCTTCGAGGGGGACCGGATCTACTCGGTCCGCCGGATGATCATGGCCGAGAACGAGGAGCATCGCCGGGCGGCGCTGGAGGACCTGCTGCCGCACCAGCGCGAGGACTTCGCCGGCATCTTCCGGGCGATGAAGGGGCTGCCGGTGACGATCCGCACGCTCGATCCGCCGCTGCATGAGTTCCTGCCGCACGAGGAATCGGCGATCAACGAGACGGCGGCGAAATTGAAGATGTCGCCCGACGACGTGCGTCGGCGCGTCAACGCGCTCCACGAGGCCAACCCGATGCTGGGCCACCGCGGCTGCCGGCTCGGCAACGTCTACCCCGAGATCACCGAGATGCAGGTGCGTGCGATCTTCGAAGCCGCCGCGGAAGTCATGGCCGAGGGCATCAAGGTCAAGCCGGAGATCATGATCCCGCTGGTCGGCTACCCCAAGGAACTGGCCCTGCAGCTCGACGTGGTCAACCGCGTGGCCGAGGAAGTGCGCAAGGCGACGGGGAAGAAGATCAACTACCTGGTCGGGACGATGATCGAGATCCCGCGCGCCGCGCTGGTGGCCGACGAGATCGCGAAGTACGCCGAGTTCTTCAGCTTCGGCACGAACGACCTGACCCAGACGACGCTGGGGATGAGCCGCGACGACTCGGGCAACTTCCTGCCGCAATACCAGGAGCTCGACATCATCCCGAGCAATCCGTTCGCGACGATCGACCGCACCGGCGTCGGCCGCCTGATGAAGATCGCGATCGAAGAGAGCCGCAAGACGCGCCCCGACATCAAGCTGGGAATCTGCGGCGAGCACGGCGGCGACCCGCAGACGGTGATGTTCTGCCACGAAATCGGCCTCCATTACGTGAGCTGCAGCCCGTTCCGGGTGCCGGTGGCGCGGCTGGCGGCGGCGCAGGCCGCGCTGGCGGAGGCGGCAAGCCGCAAGCCGGCGAAAAAATCGGCCAAGGGCGCGAAGAAGGCGAAGAAGGCCGCGGGCAAGACGGCGAAGAAGCGGAAGTAAGTCAACCGCGATCGCCGAAGATCGGAAATCACCGGGGGGCGGGTCCAATGGGACTCGCCCCCTTTTTTTCATGAGTGGGCGAAGTTTGCAAAGAAAGGCGCGATCACGAGTCACGAAAGGACACGTAAAAAGGCGAGGGGATGAAACGACCGGCACGGAAACGCGGCGATTTGCGGTGAATAATTGGAATCGAAAATCGCCAGGCCTTTGATTTTAAAATGGTTAAAACCCATGGCGTCATAGTTGCTAAGAGGCGTCCTTGAGTGACGACTGACACACGCACAGGAAAAGGAGAACCGCTCTATGGCTCAAATCGAATGGCTTGGCCACGCATCCTTCCGGCTGCGCAACGGCGCGACGGTCTATATCGACCCGTGGAAACTGAAAGCCGACGAGCCCAAGGCCGACTTGATCCTCGTCTCGCACACCCACTACGACCATCTGTCGATCGAGGACATTGAAAAGATCCGGACGCCCGAGACGCGGATCCTGGGCTCGATGGATTGCGCGGGCAAGATCGCGCCGCCGTTGATCGGCGCGCGCCCCGGCGAAGCGCACACAATCGCCGGCGTCGCCGTGCGCACGATCCCGGCTTACAACATCAACAAGGAATTTCACCCGCGCGCCAACGACTGGCTCGGTTTCATCATCACCCTCGGGGGCGAGACGATTTACTACGTGGGGGACAGCGACCTGATTCCCGAGATGGCCGACGCCGGGCGGGTCGATACGGCCCTGATCCCCGTCGGCGGGACCTACACGATGACGGCCGCGGAAGGGGCCCAGGCGGCCGAGCGGATCGGCGCGCGGCGCGTCATCCCGTACCATTGGGGCGATATCGTCGGCACACGGGCCGATGCCGAGGCGTTCGTCCGGGCGTGCCCGGCAACGGCGGAAATCCTGGAGATTTCGCGCTAGCGACAAGCGGGGGCCGCGCGCCGGTCGGGGGCGATGTCAATCCGCGGAGGCAATCCATCATGGCGATGACATGGCATCACTTCAAGCAGGCGGCGATTGCGTTTCATGTCGTCTGGGTCGTGATCGTGGTGGCGATCCTGGGGCTGCTGGCCGGCTCGCTCGATCTGCTCGACCGCAACGGCCAGATCATTTTCGCCGCGAACTTCTGCGCCGGGGCGCTGATCGGCGCCGGCCTCTACTTTTATCGCGTCTATTTCGGGCTGTATTATTCCATCGTGTTCATCGCGGTGTGGGCGACCGCCTGGTGCCTGCTGCTGCTGGTGAGCGGCCGGGCGAGCGTCGGCGCGATGGTGGTCATCCCGGCCGCGGCGCTGACATGGATCGCCGTCGTGCTGGCCGCGTTCAAGCGCGACCAGATGACGCGTCGGACCGAACTGAGATAGCCGCCGCCGGCGGCGCTACCGATCAACCGCCCAGTCCGCGACCGAATTCCGGGGCGCCCCTTCCTCCTCATTCCTTCTTCATCAGGTTGCGGTGAGAACCGTCGCAGAAGGGCTGCTTGAGCGAATGCTTGCAGCCGCACCAGGCCACGCGCTCCTTCTTTTCGAACTTGATCGGGATCGGCTGAAAGTCGGTGTCCTTGTGCGAGCCGTCGCAGTAGGGCTGGCGGGCCGATTTGCCGCAGCGGCACCAGTAGCGGGTCCCCGGTTCCTCCTCGACGACATACGGCGCGCACTGGGCGATGACGGGATCCATGGTCATCCTCTCTCGTGGAAATGGCTGGAGTCGCCTGAACGCCGGTCATTCTAGCGGGCAGGGCCTACGATGGCAAGCGGGCCGCCCGCTGCAGCGACATGTGCCGGTCCGTGTCGACGGTCAGCTCCAGATCGTTCAGGCCGATTTCGCGCAGCAGTGCGCGGAGCTCGGCGGGCGTCAGCGCCGCCATCAGGCTGTCGCGGAACATCGCCTGCTGATGCGCATTGGAACCGCCCGCGTGGAGCCGGACGAGGTCCTCCAGCCGCGCCTCATCGGGCGGACGGTAGAGGTCGCGGATCAGGAAGGCGCCGCCGGGGCGCAGCACGCGCCACGCCTCGCGCAGAAACGGCCGCGGATCGGGGATGTGGTGCAGGATCGTGTTGCTGAAAACCGCATCGAACGCGCCGTCGGCATACGGCAGCGCGCAGGCATCGGCGCGTTCGTAGCGCAGGCGCTCGCGGTGGGCCGACGCCCGCCGCCGCCGCTCGGCGATGGCCAGCATGGCGTCGGCCAGATCGACGCCCAGCACCTCGGCATCGCGGATGCGCTCGCAGACGAGGAGCGGGATATGGCCGGGTCCGGTGCCGATGTCGAGCATCCGGCCGCGGGCGCCCAGCTCGATCAGCCGCGCGACAAACGCCTCGTTCGGCTCGCTGTGGTCCATCCGGTCGTAGTCGACCGCCTCGGCCTCGGTATCCATCACTTCGGCTTCAAGTGTGCGCTGCATGGCGCGGTTTCCTCCCCCGTGGGTTGTTGAACGCCCGGCGCCCGGCATCGGGCGCGAAGTTGCCGGACTGTCGCAACGCACGCCGCGCCCCAGTAGACGAAGAAGACCGGCAGGGCGAAGGCGAGATGGCGCTCGGCGAGCGTCCAGCCGGCCGCCTTCGCCGCCACGATCGGCATCGTCGGCAAGCCGAGCAGCAGAACCCAGAAGCTCCAGCGGCGGCCGACCGCCCGCGCCCCCAGCACCGCGACGAGCGCGAACGCGAGCAGCGCGAGCAGAAACAGCGGGCCGGTCTGGTTGGGCTGATACGGCTCCATCCGGCCGAACAGGGCGTGGAAATAGAGGTAGATCGGGCTGACGGTTTCCTGAAAGAACCCCTTGTTCATCGGGCCGGCCTGGACCTGCCGCCCCAGAATCCCCAACCACGGAACAAAGGAAAGCAGGCCGGGGAGCGGCGTCGCGGCGAGCCGGGCGCGGCGGCGCGGCGCCATCGGCTCGGCGAGGATGAACGCCGCGCCCCAGACGAGGCCGAAGACGAGGGCCATGTAGTTGGTCTGGATCGCGACCAGCCAGGCGGCGGCCAGCGCCCACCAGCGCGCGCGGCCGCCGCCGCTCGCATAGCGATAGCTCAGCCCGATGATCAGCAGGACGGCGGGGGGCAGGAGCTGGTGGTTCCGCGCCGCGTGCTGCCAGTAGATCATGTAGGGCGCGAACGACGCGCAGAGGAGCGCGACCCAGCCGGCCGCGGGGGAAAAGCCGTCGCGCGCGAAGCGAAAGATCAGCCACAGCGTCGCCCCGGCGAGGGCGACCGAGAGGAGCCGCGCCGGGGCGTATCCATCCGGCGTCAGCAGGAAAACGAGCTTGACCAGGGCATAGTAGAGCGGCGGGTGGGTGTCGGCCGCCGTCGCGCGCAGCATCTCGCCCCAGTGCATGCGGCCCAGGGCGAGGGTAAATTCCTCGTCGGGCGTGAACGGATGCCACAGGAGGGCGTCCAGCGCGCGCAGGAGCAGGGCACCGGCCAGCACGACGGCCAGGACACCGCGCTCGGCGGGACGCAGGGGAACCGGGGTGAGTGGGGCGTGCATGGTGACCGGACTGGCCGGGATGCCGGCGCGCGCGGGATCGCACCGGAAATGAACCCGAGGATGGATCGTACGAGAGCCCGGCGCCGCGGACAAGGCGAATGTCGGAGGCATTGGACGTGGGACAAGGGTCGAACACTGCTGGATCATGCATTTCCATTGACACCCCTTGTGCTGGGGATAAGCTGGTCTGACATTTGGCGGTCTGGGATCGCCGGCTGCTCCCTGGAGGCTTCTTAACGCATGATTTCCCCTGCGCGTGGCGCGTGGCGGCGTTCGATTTCCGCCCTCTTGACCCTCGCTTGCCTGCTGCCGTTGAGCGCGCTTGGCGGCTGCCAGGCGCGGTTTCCGGCCGAACGCATCCCCAAGATGAAATGGCTGATCCTCCCGTTTGAGCAGCCCCCCTCGATGAGCACGACGCCGCGCGCGATCCGCGGCTGGTGGTTCGGCGCGCGCACGGTGCGGCAGAACCCGCGCGCCGGCCAGATGATCGCCGATTCGCTCAACCGCGCGATGGCCGAGTATGATTTCATCAACCTCTACTCGGCGATCGACCTGCGCTATTACTTCGCCGACAAGCGCCAGATCCTGGAGGATACCTATCCGCATCTGTCCGAAGGGGAGATCCAGGATCTGCTGGGGCAGGTCGATCCGCTCGATTACGGCAAGGAACTGGGCGCGGACAAGATCCTGACGGGGCGGATCATCCGCCAGTATCTGGCCGAAAACCGGACGATCCACTGGTGGTGGAGCGTGGCGGAAATCGAGGCGCAGGTGATCGACGTGCAGACCGGCCGGGTGGAGTGGTCCGAACGCTATGATGTCCGGACGCAACTGGCCTCGCAGTCGGCCGTGATCGACGACGTGGTGGCCCGGATGCTCGAGGATCTGAAAGAGGATTACTTCCTGCCGCTGAGCCGGCGATAGCCGACGGGCGGCCCCCGACCGCCCAAGAGTCTGGAACGCTGAGCGCCGAGAAGAATAAGCCTGAACGGCGAGCCGGTGTTAACCTGAAGGTTGACACTCCTCTCCTTTTGCGTACAATCAAGGGGTTGGGTCAGGAAGGTGGACGACGCAAGGCGATCCGCCTGCTACAGATCGGTCCGCGCTGCGACGTGCTGATTGAGTTGGCGGCCTGGTTCAAGAGCAGCCCGAGGGAAATCAAACGGGTTCTCAAGAAGCTCCAGATGATCGCCGAGTACGATGATCTGCCCCGACTGTCGACGATCAAACGCGTTGGCGGGACAGGGCGGATTATCCAGATTTCGGGCGGCAACGGCCGGCTTTACTGCTTTCTGGATCGAAATGGCATGACCACGGTGATCTGTGTCAATACCTTCTGGATCGGCGGCGGCGACAAACTGAAACGACAGAGCGCCGAGATTGAGGAAGCCGAACGCCGTATGTTGCTTTGGCAAAGTGCCCGGATCGTCTCAGGGATTGTGGGGGCGCGTATCGCGCGCGCCGGATAAGGAGAAGCGAAGCTCATGACGGAAGAGCACGCAGCCGTTGCCCCGGGACCCGGCCTGTTGAGTCGGCTCGGCGAGCTGGGGCGCTCGGACGAAGAGGCAAATCGGGGTCTGCCCGATCTGGAGCATGATTGGGAATTTGCGCTGTTCGGGATCCGCTATGAGGTGATCGACCAGGTTCAGCGCGCGCTGGAAGCTGAAGGGCTCTCGCAAGCAGAATTGGCGCGGCGGATGGGAGTCTCGCGGGCCTATGTCAGCAAGATTCTCAATGAACAGGCCAACTTCCAGATGGAAACCATCGCGAAACTCGCCGTGGCGCTGAACCGGGAAATCCATATTCGGTTTCATGAAAAACCGGGCGAGCCCGTCGCCAGAAGGAAAGCGGCGCGCGGGCGAAAAGCCAGCTCAACCGCCTCTCGCGTGCGCAAGAGCAAGGCGAATCCGGGATGAGCGAGCCATTGACGCCTCGGGTCGGCGGCTTGGTGAAACGATGAAACTGGCTCGACGCTCCCGGCGGGAAGGGGCTTTGGCCGGCGGTGCATGAAGATTCGCGTGGATCAGCTTCTGGTCGATCGCGCGCTGGCGGAGAGTCGCGAGCGGGCGCAACGGCTCATCCGCGCCGGGCTGGTGATCGTCGGCGAACAGCGCGTCGACAAGCCCGGCCAGCGGGTCGACGCCGACGCGCCGGTCCGGCTGAAGGGCGAGCCGTGCCCGTATGTCAGCCGGGGGGGCCTCAAGCTGGCGGGCGCGCTCCGGCGGTTCGGGCTGACCGACTTGCGCGGCCGCATCGCCGTCGATGTCGGCGCCTCGACCGGCGGTTTCACCGATTGCCTGCTGCAACACGGCGCGGCGACGGTCTGGGCGATCGATACCGGCCGCGGGCAACTGCATGCCCGGCTGCGCGAGGATCCGCGTGTCCGGCTGCTGGAGCGGTGTAATGCCCGCTATCTGGCGCCGGACTGGCTCGACGAGCAACGGGTCGATCTGATCGCGATCGACGTTTCCTTCATCTCGCT
>MVZB01000090.1 GCA_002068205.1 candidate division BRC1 bacterium ADurb.BinA292 | reverse complement strand
GGGAGGGTGTGCGGTACTGAATTCGCTCCTGGTGATCGGGGAGGAGAAGGAGGAATGCTGGATCGCGGGAGGCGCGGATTGTTTTTTTTTCGAGAGCCGAGGACGAAGGACGAGAGGCGGCAGCCGAATTTTGGGGACGCGTTTTGGAGCAGGGACGATTTAAGGGGAAATTGAATTCATGATGATGCTGCACAATCGAAAGTTGCTGGGAGAGATGCTGGTGGGGAAGGGGTTGCTGGATCCGGACGATCTGGACCAGGCCCTGACCGAACAGAAGCGGACGGGGGAGCGTCTGGGGGAGATCCTGCTGAAGGTGGGGACGATCAGCGAGGAGGACCTGTTGCGGACGCTGTCGGAGCAGCTTTCGATTCCGTTTCTGCCGCTGAATGAAATCAAGGTGGACCGGGCGACGCTGGAGACGATCCCGGCGCGGCTGGTGAACCAGTATGAGTTCATCCCGCTGGGGCGGGAAAACGGGGTGCTGCGCGTGGCGGTGAACGATCCGCTGGACGTCCACTGCCTGGATGAACTGCGGCTGTATTTGAAAACGGAGATCGATCCGGTTTTTGCGACGGTGAAGGACATCCGCGCGACGATCAAGAAGTATTACGGGATCGGCGCGGACACGATGGAGGGGATGCTGGAGATCGAGGCCGAGGACGAGCCGATCAAGGAGTTCAAGCCGGCCAGCCAGGTGGACAACATCGAGGATCTGGCCGAGGATGCGTCGATCGTCCGGTTCGTGAACCAGATCATCCTGGAGGCGATCGACGACCGCGCGACGGACATTCACTTCGAGCCGCTGGAGGAACGGCTGCGGATCCGATACCGGATCGACGGCATCCTGTATGAAGCGACGGTGCCGCCGACGATCAGCCGCTACCAGGCGGCGATCATCTCGCGGTTGAAGATCATGGCCGATCTGAACATCGCGGAGCGTCGGCTGCCGCAGGACGGCAAGATCAAGATCCGCAAGGGGGACCAGGACTTCGACCTGCGCGTCTCGACGATCCCGACGCCGTATGGCGAATCGGTGGTGCTGCGCATCCTGTCGCGCGACAGCGAGTTCGTGACGCTGGAGAAGCTGGGGTTCGACAAGCGGAGCGCGGCGATCCTGCGGCGGATGATCACGCGGCCGCACGGGATCATCTACGTGACGGGGCCGACCGGGTCGGGCAAATCGACGACGCTGTATGCGGCGCTCAACGAGATCAACAACACCGACCTGAAGATCATGTCGATCGAGGATCCGATCGAGTACCGGATCAACGGCGTGATGCAGGTGCAGGTCAATCCCTCGATCGAGCTGACGTTCGCGCGTTGCCTGCGCACGTTTCTGCGCCAGGACCCCGACGTGATCATGGTGGGCGAGACGCGCGACCAGGAGACGGCGCAGATCACGATCCAGACGTCGCTGACCGGCCACCTGGTGTTCTCGACGCTGCACACGAACGACGCCTGCTCGGCGGTGACGCGCCTGCTCGACATGGGGATCGAGCCGTTTCTGATCAGTTCGTCGCTGGAGGGTCTGCTGGCGCAGCGGCTGGTGCGGCGGCTGTGTCCGCACTGCAAGCAGCCGGCGAAGGCCGATCCGGCGCAACTGCTGCGGGTGAATGTGACGAACGACGATCCGTCGACGTTCCAGCTCTACAAGAACCGGGGCTGCGAGAAATGCCGGTATACGGGTTACATCGGCCGGACGGCGATCTATGAGATCGCGCAGATGACCGAGACGTTCCGGCGGATGATCGTGGACCGGGCGCCGGCGAATGAACTGAAGCGGCAGGCGATCAAGGACGGGATGCGTCCGATGCGTCACGACGGCTGGGCGAAAGCGAAGGCGGGGTTGACGACAATCGAGGAAGTGCTGCGCGTCACGATGGAGGAAGAGTTGGAGCAATTCGAGGAGGACAACGAGCTGAAGGAGGCGTTGGCGGCGAACATGGAGGGGGCGGAGCCGGTGGAAGAAGAAGGGGTGGAGACGCCGCCGGCGCGGATCGTGGAAGCGACGGGGAATTCGGGGACGGAGCCGGCGCAGCCCAGCGGCGAGGGGGATGGGCGCGAGGGGAGCGAGGCGGTGCGTTTTACAATCGAACGCTGAGCTGGCGGTCCGCCCGCGAGGGGGCGGCAGCGGCGCAGCGCGACGCGGACAAGCCGGGGGGCGGCGGCGCCGGCCGCCAGCGACCGCGCCGGCCAATCTCGAAAGTCAGCCTGAATTCACGCGCAGATGCCGATATTCAGTTATAAAGCCAAGGATCGCCGCGGCGAGATCGTCGCCGGGAATCTGGATGCGGACAGCCGCGCGGCGGCGACGGCGCGCTTGCAGGCGATGGGGCTGTTTCCGATCGCGATCCAGGGGGGAGAAGAACGGAGCGCCGCCGGGCCGTCGCGGGTCAAGCGGGCGCTGAAGGTCGAATTGCGGCGCGGCGGGCGGATCCGCAGCGAGGACCTGGCCGACTTCTACCGGCAGATGTCGGACCTGATCGGGGCGGGGGTGCCGCTGGTCAAGGCGCTGGGGATCGTGAAGAACCAGACGCCGAACAGCGCGCTGCAGGGGGTTCTGAGCCAGGTCAGTTCCGACGTGCAGGGGGGCGATACGTTCGCCGGCGCGCTGGACAAGCACCCGCGGACGTTCACGCGGCTGACGGTGGCGCTGGTGCGCGCGGGGGAGACGGGCGGCCTGCTGGACGAGACGCTGAACCGGATCGCGGACTATGCGGAGAGTCAGGACGAGTTGCGGGCGAAGGTGAAATCGGCGCTCGCCTACCCGATGGTGATGGTGATCGTGGGCGTGATCGCGGTGGTGGTGCTGCTGACGTTCGTGATGCCGAAGGTGCTGACGATTTTCGACGAACTGGATCAGACGCTGCCGGCGATCACGCAGGTGCTGATCGCGATCACGGAGTTTCTGCCGAAGTACTGGCTGCCGATCGTGGGGGGGGCGGGGGTGCTGTATGTGCTGGGGCGGCGCTACATCAAGAGCCCGACAGGGGCGCTGCGGTATCACACGACGCTGCTGAAAGTGCCCAAGCTGGGCGATCTGATCCTGAAGCGGGAGGTGGCGGCGTTCGCGCGGACGCTCGGGTCGCTGCTGCGCAACGGGGTGCCGATTCTGAACGCCCCGCCGGTCGTGGTGAACATGGTGGCGATCGGCGAGGAGACGGGGCATCTGCCCGATGTTTTGCTGCGGGTGGCCGAATCGTATGAGACGCAGGTGGAGCGGTCGGTGAAGACGCTGACGTCGTTTATCGAGCCGATCATCATCCTGGTGCTGGGGCTGGTGGTGGGGTTCATCGTGATGGCGATGCTGCTGCCGATCTTCTCGATCGACCCGACGCAGGGGACGGGCGTGTAACCATGGAACGACGGCGCCGCGGCTTCACGTTTTTCGAGATTATGCTGGTGATCGTGATCGTCGGCATCCTGACGGCGGTGGCGCTGCCGCGGATGAGGGGGACGTACCGGCGGAGCCAGTTGACGGCGGCGGCGCGCGAGCTGGTGGGGCTGATGCGCTACGCGCGCAACGCGGCGGTGCTGCGCGAGCTGCCGGTGCAGATCGTGTTCGACCTGGAGGAGCAGCGCTACCAGCTCATCCCGCTGGACGAGAACCAGGAACGAGCCGAGGAACGGACGGGACGCCGCCGGCGGCGCAGCGAGGAGGGGGAGACGCGCTTTACGACCGATACGGACACGGGGGGCGTCCGGCGGTTGGCGAAGGCGCGGATCACGGCGCTGTACACGGATGCGCCGCCGGAGGAAAAGACCGACCTGCCGCGGATCATCTACTACGCGGACGGGTCGGCGACGCCGGCGACGATCGTGGTGCAGGACGGGCCGGATCACGCGCTGCACGTGGTGATATACCGGACGACGGGGATGGCGAAGGTGGAGCCGGGGGTGCCGGAGGAGGAACCGGAGACGCGAACGCTGTTTTATGGCCCGGGGTATGGGAAATGAGCGGGGCGCGGCGCGGATTCGTACTGCTGGAGGTGCTGCTGTCGCTGACGATCCTGGGGATGGCGGTGGCGGCGTTCATGCATTCGTTCACGCAATCGCTGCGGTCGGCGCGGCTGATGGAGATCCGGACGCAGGCGATGTTTTTCGCCGATCAACTGATGGATGAATTCGAGATTTTTCCCCCGGCGAGCGGCCGGCGGACGGAGGGCGGGTTCGGCGAGGACTACGCGCCGTATTACTACGAGGTGGAGATGAAGGTCGAGGAACCGCGCTACCGGCTGCGGGATGAACCGGAGGAGGTGGAACGGTTCTTCGCGACGCGGGTTTACACGCTTGAGATCTACTACCGGGACGAATCGATGGCCGAGCCATTGCTGGCGGCGCGGGTCAGTTCGGCGGTGGTCGGCTTCGAGAAATTTTCCAGCCAGACGAAGCAATCCTATGCGTACTTTTAGCCGTCAGCCGCAGGGCCGCTTCGCGCGGGGGCGCGGATTCACGCTGCTGGAGATTCTGATCGCCAGCGTGATCTTCGGACTGACGAGCGTCGCGATCATCACGGTGCTGCGGACGGGGGTCAATGCCTGGCGGACGGGCCACCGGCTGTCGGAGGTGATGCAGACGGCGCGGATCGCCCAGGATGTCGTGCTGCGCGATCTGAACAACCTGATGTATCTGCCCGAAGACCAGTACAACAACGTGTTCAAGCAGCAGCTGCAGCAGCTTGCGCAGGAAGTGGCGCTGGACCCGGACTACGACTACCTGCGGGGGGACAGGGAACGGCGGCGGGAGCGGGAGCGGCGGCGGCGCGAGCGGGAACGGGAGCGCGAGGAGAACCGGGGCGAGGATCGCCGGGAGCAGGACCCGCTGTCGCTGGACCGGATCGCGCCGCCGATCGACCTGACGTTCGAGGGACAGGACGGGGGCGACAAGGATCGGCTGACGTTCACGCGGGCGTATCAGCCGCGCTGGCCGGGGGACCCGCAGACGTGGGGGATCCGGCGCGTCTCGTTTTACGTCGAGGATGGGACGCTGTATCGGAAAGAGGAGGACGCGTTTTCGTACAGTCCGGGGTCGATCGTCAATCGGCGGGACCTGCTGGCCAACCCGCGGGTGCAAAGCCTGTACGACAGCCTGCGGGGGAACACGCGGATCGATCTGGATGCGTTTTTCGGGATGTCGACGACGGAATCGAGTTACGACCAACTGGCGAGCATGTATTACGATCCGGAGCTGGAGGTGCTGGTGCCGCGGATGGTGGAGATCGCCGAGCCGCTGTGCGAAGGGGTGGAGGTCTTCAATATCACGTACGGCTATTTCCGGGATGAGCAGTGGGTGGAGGTGGGGGACTGGAATTCGGGGGCGACGCGCTATCGCGATCCGCCCGATCTGGATTTCGATTTCGCGCAACTGGAGGAGCAGCTCGAGCAGGTGAGCCGGCTGGGGGGGATCATGCTGTCGCCCGAGCAACTGTTCGGCCGGCGGTCGCCGGACAACCTGCCGGGGTATGTGGCGGTGCAGTTGGGGGTGCGCGCGGCGGAGGGGGTCGGGCGGCTCTACTCGTTCACGTTCTTCCACTCGCTGCCGCAGGCGCAGGAGACCGACGTCTACCGGGACGAGATGGAATTCGGGGACCGACCGCCGCCGCTGCGCGAGGCGCGCCGTTCGCGGCTGGACGAGCGCTACGGAGATTACTACCGATGAGGACGCGGAAGCACACGCGCCTGCAGCCGGGTCATGGGAGTCGCGGGGTCATCCTGGTGATGGTCCTGTGGATCATTGTGGTGCTGTCGGTGATGGCGTATTCGCTGGCGTATGAGATGCGGGTGGGTCTGAAGACGACGAGCCTGGCGCAGAAGCGGCTGGCGGCGAGGGCGATCGCGCGGGCGGGGCTGGCCAAGGCGGTGACGGATTTGAAGAATGACCGGCTGATCGCGCTGGCCGATCAGGGCCAGACCAACGACAACCTGATGGAGGTGTGGGCGGACAAGGAAGACAAGACCGACGTGGAATTCGGCGGCGGGACGTTCACGGTCCGGATCATCGACGAGGAGAGCAAGCTGGACGTCAATTCGATCATCCCGGCGTCGATGCCGGGGCTGGTCTATCTGCTGCGCGAGGTGGGCGGCTTCGACGACGATGAAGCGCAGATCATCGCGGCGTGCATCGTGGATTTCGCCGACGCGGATCTGATCCCGAGCACCGGCGAGGGGTACGATGAGGTGGAGTACTATACGGAATGGGGGCTGGATGAATATGGCGATCAGCTTCCGCCCGGCTGGGTCTTCCGGCCGAAGAATGACTACTACCTGCACATTGAGGAGCTGCTGGAGATCCCGGGGTTGACGCGCGAGATGCTGTATGGCGATCCGCGGGAGGTCCCGCAGGATCCGTTCGTGCGGCGCGACGAGGAGGAGGATTTTCCGGCGCTGGCGGATTACCTGACGGCGGGGCGCAACCACAAGGTGAACATCAACACGGCGCGGATTCCGGTGCTGGAGGCGATCTTCGCCGGCGCGATGGGGGAAGGGGGGGACTACGGCCGGATTGTGAGCCGGATCGACGATCTGCGCCGGTCGCGGAATACGCTGGAAGGCGGGACGGGGTATGGCATTGCCGATCCGGCGCAGCTCGCCGAAGCGGGGGTGCCGGCCGAAGCGATCGAGCTGGTGCAGCAACTGTTTCCGCTGGGGGTGCAATCGCACCGGTTCACGATCATCGCGCGGGGGACGTATCAGGGGGTGCGCGAGACGATCGCGGCGACGGTGAACCTGACGGTGGAATCGTATCCGTATGATCCGGACGACCCCGATACATTCGGGCTGCGCGACCAGGCGGCGGCGGGCGAACTGGAAAATCAGCCGTACGTCAAAGTGGATCCGGCGGTGCGCGTGGAATGGATGGCCGAGTTGTGACGGGATCGTCGCGCGGGTGGCGGGCGTGGGGCCCCGGGCGCCGACGAGACGGGTTCCAATGCGTCAGGCTTCGAGGACGCCGCAGAAGGCGGTGTTTTCGTAGCAGAAGTTTTCGCGGCAGGACTCGATCGACCACATGTGGCCGACATTGGTGGTGATGTTGGCGTCCTGACGGGTGAATTCGCGGGTATAGCCGAGGGGGCGCAGATGGCGCGCGGCGATGCGGAGCGCGGCGCGGCGGACGACATTGTCCCTGCACTCGCTCACCTCGGAGCGGATGGCTTCCTTCCAGTCCTTCTGCGAGACGCCGAATTCGGCCAGGTTATGGCGGGTGTAGGCGTTTTCGAAATCGAGCAGTTCGGTCTGGAGCAGGGAGAGGAGTTTGCGGGCCTGGGCTTTCTGCCCCATCCAGTGATGGACATACATCGCGTTGCAGATGGCGAGGGTCAGCATGACGACGTTCTGGTAGAACGAGCGCTGATCCATGTTTTCCCAGCCGGAGCCCATGGAGCGCCCGCTTTCGAGGGCGAAGAAGATGGCCTGGGCGGCGGCGCCGGCGCGCGCGCAATCGGCCTCGGCGAGCTCGCCCTTGACGCCGGCGCGCAGGTGCTTGTTGACGATCTCGATGATATTGATGTCGGCCTCGGCCATATCGTGCTGAATGAAGAACTCGCGCCAGTAGACGTAGGTGTAATTGGCGAGGAAGTCCTCGACGTTACGGCGGGCCTTGTCGGGGTCGGTCTGGCCGGAGAGGCCGGCGAGGACCTCGGCCATGCCCCCCTTGAGCTGGGCGAGATCGCCGACGACGGCGCGATAGCAGGCCTCGCGGGCGCGGTTCCAGGCGATCTTCCAACAGGGGTTGCCCTTCATGGTTTCGCGGGCGCCGTTGTCGCCGGGGCGCTCGTAGGGGCGCGCGTCGAGTTCCCAGGCGCCGGTCTCCGGATTCTGGCGGAGGCCGTCCCAGCGGCCGAAGCAGGTGGCGTTGCTGAGGTTCCAGCCGTTGCCGACGCTGGCGGGGGGCATCTCGAGGACCTGCGGCTCGTTGTGCGTGCAGCCGAACTCGCCGCGCAGCTTGCCGCGAATGTAGAAATCGGGGGAGAGGGGGAGGTAGCCCAGTTCGGTGAGTTTGACGAGTTTCTGCTGGAAGTTGATGATCGCGCGCGGGGTGAAGGTCATCGATTCGAGTTCTTCGAAATGGCCCCAGCCGTAGTGGACGTTCTGCTGATTGATGTCGGAGTCGACCTTGGCGATGGTGCGATCGAGGAGCTTCTTGACGGAGGGGTTGGCGTGGATGACCCAGTCGCTGAAGGTGCGGTCGCGGAAGAGGACGCTGATGCGCTGGACGCCTTCGTGGAGCGACTCATCGCGCTCGCGCTTGCGGAGGCGGCCGTTGCCGTTGGCGCCGCGGCGCGCAACGATCTGGTTCCATGACTTCATCAGGACGTCGTTCTCGTGGAAATTGGCCTGATGGTTGTCGAGGAGGAGGACGAGATGGCCGTTGCGAAGCTTCTCGCGCTTGCAGAACGCTTCGAATTCTTCATTGAGGATGTCGACGACGCGGCTGGAGACGGCGCCCTCGGGGAGCCAGAACGGGACGACGGTCAGGCCGCTTTCGCCGTTGGCCTCGAGGAAGTCGGTGTAGATGCGGATGATGCGCAGATAGAAGATAAAGGCCGAGCGGATGCAGACGCGGATTTCGGAATCGGACGCGAGGCGGGGGAGGAGGACGTGAAACGGCGTCGTGAGGCAGGGTGAGATGTAGCCCTCGCCGAAGAGCCGCAGGAGAGCGGGGTAGGTGGTCTCGCCCTGTTCGAAGTCGGCCTCGATGATCCGATGAATGGTGTCGGGATCGATGGTGAGGGACATGAAGGGGAAGCGGCCGCTGTGGCCGAGGCTCTGGTTGATGGTGGAATCGATGAAGCGGCCGATGCCCTGGAAGAGGTCGAACATCAGGCGGTAGAGCTTGAGCATGAGGTCGGGGGCATTCTTGCCGCGCAGAACCTGGTCGCCGATCTGGACCGCGAGGGGAGAGAACCGCTCGACCCAGACGGGGGGTTCGGAGAAATTATCGACCAGTTCCTCATCATCCTCGCCGTCGATGTCCGCGGGGAGGATGCGCTCCACGTCGATCCGGCAGCCGATGGGGTAAGTAAAGCTGTGATAGATGGGATGGAAGAGATTGATGGTGGACTGATCGGACAACTGGCCATCGTTGACGCCGATGGACTGACGGAAACCGGGACGTGTAGCTTTTGCGGGACTCAAAGGAACCCTCCTCAGACCTCTACAGCGGCGGTTTGGCGGACGCAGGGAATGCGCCGGATGGGAACCACCCGGCCGGACCCCTCCGGTCGGCCGGATTGCGTTCGGGCGACAAAGTCGACGGCTGTCAGTGTTGAGCGGCCCGCGACCCTCCAACTTCCCGTCGGAAAGGGTGGTATCTGGACAGAGTTG
Organism: candidate division BRC1 bacterium ADurb.BinA292; assembly: GCA_002068205.1. Classification (GTDB taxonomy): domain Bacteria; phylum Sumerlaeota; class Sumerlaeia; order MVZB01; family MVZB01; genus MVZB01. The sequence goes on along the minus strand of MVZB01000090.1, from coordinate 1,999 downwards.
CGATGCGGTAACCCACGCCACGCCTCTAAAGCGTTTACCGTTAGGTATTAGACCATACGGCGCGGCGCGGCGTCAATGGGAATCTGCGTCATGGGCGGAAAACCGTGGGAAAGCGCGTATTTTCGGCGCCGGGCGGAACGAACGGCGAGAGAACTGAGCGACGAATCGGGCGCGCGGGGCTCTGATTTCCGGAACCGCGGGTCATCATTTTGCTGGACCTGCGTTGTTGGGCGCAGCCCCGTCGCGGGCCGCCGCCGCGCGGGCGCGGGGAAGTTGGAAATATTAATGCCGGGAATACTAATGGCTCGAGTTTCGGCGGAGATTGCATTAGCCATTGGGATCAGGCGGGCGGGGCCGGAGGGCGGCGTCACTCGGCGGCGCCGTACTGCCGGCGATAGGCTTCGATCCGCGAGAGCAGCGCGGGGGTGAGGATCAGCTTGCCGCCGACGCGGCGGCCCTGCAGGTGGGCGAGGATTTCGTCGAGGGTGACGATGGCGTGGGTGGCCAGGCCGAGGTCGTCGCGCAGGGCGGCCAGGGCGGACTGCTTGCCGGTCGGGCCGCGCTCCTGGCGGTCGACGGCGACGAGCAGGCCGACCAGCCGGACGCCGGCGAGCGGGGCGAGCAGGTCGCGGGTTTCGTGGACCGAGGTGCCGGCGGTGGTGACGTCCTCGACGATCACGACGCGCTGGCCGGCGGCCGGGATGTGGCCGACGAGGTTGCCGCCTTCGCCGTGGTCCTTGGCTTCCTTGCGATTGAAACAGAACGGGACGTCGCGCTCGTGGTGGCGGGCGAGAGCGATCGAGGCGGCGACAACGAGCGGGATTGCCTTGTAGGCCGGACCGAAGAGGCAGTCGAAGTCGTCGCCGAAGCGGTCGCGGAGCGCGAGGGCGTAATAGTCGCCCAACTGGGCGATGCGGGAGCCGCTGTTGAAAAGGCCGAGATTGATGAAGAAGGGGGTGTTGCGGCCACTCTTGGTGACAAAGTCGCCGAATTTGAGGGCGCCGCTGCGCAGCATGAAATCGATGAACTGCTGTTTGTAGGGTTCCACGGACGCGCCCTCCCGCGCGGGGCGTACCACGATGGCGCGAAAGCCCCGTTGAATCAAGGCGAAAGCCGCGCGCGGGGGGCAAGAATTCATTGGCGGGAGGGGCCGGCGGACCTATACTTTGGGGAAGGCGCGGCCCGCGTCGTCCAGCGGGGGCGTGCGCCAATCCCAGCCCCACGCCCCTCGTCCGACGCGGAGGTATGCTCGATGAGCCGCAAGCTGGTGGTCCTCAACCCGGACCACTGCATGGAAGTCCAGTTCGACCAGCAGATTACGATCGGGCGCGATGTGTTCAATTCGCTGAGCCTGCAGGATCCGGAGGTATCGCGCTCGCACGCGATCATCTTCGAGCAGGACGGGGAAGTGCTGATCAAGGATCTACGCAGCCGCAACGGGATCTTCGTGCGGGGGGAGAAGACAACCGAGAGCGTGCTGCGCGACGGCGACGAGATCATTCTGGGCTCGACGGTGCTGATCTACAATCCGTCGGACACACTGGACCCGGCGTCGGTTCTGTCCAAGCGCGGGCGGTATCTGATCGAGAAGCAGTCGGCCTCGAAGAGCGCGCGGCGGGCGGCGCCGGCGACGATCTTCTCGGCGCGCGAGATGGAGGATGCGGTCGCGACGCTGTTCAGCAAGGGGCCCGATTCGACCGAGGGGACGTTCTTCACACATGAGAACGCGATCTTCCTGCTGCGGCTGATGCACGAGATGAACGGCGCGCCGGAAGCGGGGGCGCTGTGCGAGCGAACACTGACGCTGGCGGTGCAGTTCCTCGGCGGGCATCACGGCGTGATCATGGAGACGGACGAACCGAAGCAGCATCTGAAGGTGCGGGCGCTATTCTCGAAGGAAGAGAGCGATTCGATCCGCGTGGCGCAGCCGATCCTGAAGATCCTGCTGGGTTCGGAGAAAAGCCTGTTCTGTCCGGACGTCGCGCATGACCGGCGGTTT
>MVZB01000089.1 GCA_002068205.1 candidate division BRC1 bacterium ADurb.BinA292 | reverse complement strand
CCCGATTCGGAAACGGTGCGGCGCATGCGCCAGGTGCTGGCCGAGGAAGACCTCGCCCCCCACATCCCGGCCGCCCTCCCCTGACGCGAAACCACGCAATCCGTCGGATCGATCGGTCATTCCCCTCCGATCCGGTGGATTGTGGCGTTCAACCGCCGTCGATACGGCCGTCTTGATCTGCCCCTGGCCTACGCCGTGCCGACCAGTTCAGCGGCCTCCACCAGGGCGCGCACCTCGCGCGATCCCTTCTCACTGACCCAGCGCTTGACCAGGGCGCTGGCATCCAGATCGACGATCACTCCTGGTCCTCGATCAGCAGGTCGGCCACGGTTCTTTTCCCCCTCACCCGGGCCGCGGGTTGATGCGGCCTCAGCTTGCGCCCACTCCACTGCACCTGACCCGCCTGGATCATCCCGCCAAGCCGTTCCGCGAGCGACGACTCCAGCGGTAATATCCGTCCAATCGGTTTGCCCCGGTCCGGGATGATCACCGGCTGCCCCGCCTTGGTCAGGCGCAGATACCGGCTCAGCCGGCTTTTCAACTCCGGGAAGCACTCGCGGCCCTTCGGGTGGCGCGGGGCCCCCTCCGCGGCGGAAACGCCGCCGGTCTCAGCGATACAGCGGCCACGCCGGCGCGAGCCCCGTCGGTGGGGCGGGCGCCACCAGTTCCAATTCCTCGCTCAGCCCCGACATGTTGCCCACCCAGTCGATGGCCACCACATCGTAGCGGTAGGTTCTGCCCGGCAGCAGCGGCGCATCCTCAAAGGATCGTTCCAGCGTCAGCGTGCGCCGTTCGCCGTCGCGCCACACCTCGTACCAGAGCACCCCGACGTTGTCCGTCGAAGCATCCCATTGCAGCCGGTAGTGGTTGATGCTCAGCGCTTCGGCGCGCAGGCCGGTCGGCGGCGACGGCGCGACCGTATCCGTCGTGGTCATCGGAATAAAGAACTGCTCGATCCGATCCGGCAGGACCTTGAACAGGCGGAATCCCATCGCGGCGCCGTCGAAATCCACCTGCGTGCCGGCGACCGTGTAGATCCGGAATTCACTATCGCCATGCACCCGCGTCCGATGGGTATGCCCGCAGATGAACGTGCCGCACCCGGCGGACCGCGCCGCGGCAAGCAGCCGCCCGCGTTCCGGCTTGGGCCAGTTGAGCGGGGATGTCAGGTCGAACCATTGCGACCCTTCCCCCTGGCTGATGAAAAAGGGGGGATGATGCGACGCGATAAGCAGATGTTGCCGCCCGGCTTGGCCCGATTCGTCCAGCGTCTCCTCCAGCCAGCGCCACTGCTCCTCCGATTCGAGGCCGTAGGAATTCAGATTCAGCAGCACTTCGCTGTTCAGCACGAGGAAATCGCAGTTGTTGTAGGTGAAACGGAAATAGTCATCTCCGTAGCGCGACCGATAATACTCAAGATCCGACATATTGTGGATATCGTGGTTCCCCGGCAGCAGGATCACTTCGGTGTCGAACCGCAGCAGCGACGACTCGAACAGCCCCGTTTGCGACGGGCTTTGCGGCGTGTTGATCAAATCGCCCGCGATGATCGCGAACGCCGGCGGGGGATCGATGCGGTTCACTGCGGCGATCAGTTGCCGAAACCGGAGCATCGCGTTCACATTGTCAACCTGCGGGTCGCCCACATGGACAAAGTAGAACGGCTCGAACTCCGAGTCGCCGAAGTCCGCCCTCGCCTCGATACTGGAAAACGCAATCAGGCCCCAGCACAACAGCCAGGGGGCCACGCGGTGCATCCGGAACGCGAATCTCTTCGCCCGCGCAAAGGTTTCACATCCGCCCATCTGTGTTCATTCGCGACTCCCATCGCCCCCCTCTGGCTGCCCCCTCCCGGGCTTAACCCGACGAGTCGAATGCGGTCTCATTATTTAAAATAGTTGTTATTTGTCAATCTTATTCAAGGGCCAGTTGACCCCGTGTTCCGCCCGAAAACCAACCTCCTGAAAGGGCAGCCGGAGATTCCGGCGCTCCGAGTCCCTCGCGCTCAACCCCTTCAAACCGCCCTACAGGCAGTCGCGCACGTCGGGCAGCATCCGCCGGAAGAGCAGCAGGCCCGCCGCCAGACACAGCGCCGGAAATCCGAACAGGATCGCCCAGTCGACCGCCGTCAGCGGATGCTGCACCGGGTCGATCAGGCCCAGCAGCCGCTGGCTGCCGCTGATGAACCGCTCGAACGGGTTCAGCGCCAGCAGCCAGCGCCCCAGAACCTCGTAAAACTCCAGTTCCGCCACGCTCTTCTCCGGCTTGGTCACGGCCTGCAGCGGATAGACGATCGGGTTGAACCAGAACAGCAGCTGCAGGAAGATCGTGATCACCTGCGCCGTGTCGCGAAAAAAAACGTTCAGCCCCGCCAGGATCAACCCCAGGCCCATCCCGCACAGCCCCAGCAGGACCAGCAACGCCAGGCCTCCCGCGAGCGCCGCCGCCGGCACGGCATGGCCGAACAGCGCGAGCAGACCCACGAACACGATCCAGGCCGTCCCCTGGATGATCAGCGCGTTGAACAGGAGCGACGTGAACAGTACGATCGGCGGGAACGACACTTTTTTCAGAAAATTGCCATTGTCCACCAGCACGTTCATCGAACGCATCACCACGTCCGAAAAGAGAAGCCAGGGGATCAGCCCGGCCACCAGGTGCACGCCGTACGACATCCCGCCATAGCGGCTGCCCGCATCCATCCGCGATTTCATGATCGAGGAGAAGATGATCATGTAGATCGCGATCATCATCAATGGATGAATCAGGTTCCACAAGCCCCCCAGCGTCGAGCCGGCGTAGCGCACCTTCAGATCGCGCCGCACCAGCAGCCAGAAGAATTCGCCATGTTGCGAAAAGAAGGACATGCGGCCCCCGCGTCCGGCTCGCCCGACCTCTCCGCCGGGCGGCTTCGAATCGGTCCACAAGCTAACACAGGGGCCGGCGGCGGTCATGTCTGAACCGATGATGCGTCCGGGAAATTCCCCATCTTATCCCTCCAACGTCCGTGCCGATAAGTAGATCTGACAAGGAACGGATTCGCCGCGCCGCGATTCCGAGCGATGGCCCCCGCATGCGGAGCCGCGGAGCGGTTCGCTTGCCGGCCCAGGGCTGGCCTCCGCCCTCCGCGCGCGGCCAGCGCCCGACCTGGATGGATCGACTGCGTGACTCGTGACTCGCGACACCCTCCGGAGCAGGCTGCCGAGCGTCCCGCCCCCTTCTGGCGCCGGCCGCTGCTCAAGCTCAGCCCGGCCCTCGTCGTGCTGGTCCTTTCGCTCGTCGCCACCGTGTACTGCTGGCGCGCGATCCGCCAGGAGGTGTATGCAAAAACATACGCCGCCTTCCAGGAAGAGGCGCGCGCCGCCCGCAACCGCGTTGAGCACCGCTTTGACCAGATCAGCAAGGCCCTGCTCGGCGTCCAGAGTCTGTACGCCGCCAGCCAGAACGTCCTCGACGACGAGCTGCGCGATTACATCAACCGCCTCGGCCTCGTCCACGCCCGCGAGGAGATTCAGGGCCTGCTCCTCGTCCGGCCGGTCTCAAGCCGCGACCCCGGAGAATGGACCGCGGACCACCTGACCGAGGAGACGCTCACCGGGCGCCTCGAGACCCGCGTTCTTTCCGCCGATCCCCCCCGCGAGGAGGGCCTCGACGAGGCGATCACCCGCCATCCGCAGTTCGCCGACACGCTGATCCAGTCCCTCGCCCGCGATACGGTCATCTGCAAGCCGTTCAACCCCGCCGACGAGATCGGCGATCGCGATTTGTACCTGGCGGCGGTCCCGCTGTTCCAGCATCAGGACAGCCGCACCGGCGAATTCGCCGGCTGGATCTGCGCCTGGTTCCGGCTCGACAGTCTCTTCGCCAGCGACGATTTGGCCTCGATCCCCTCGCTGCGCTTCCATCTGTTTGAGTCGAGCGAGGTCGAGGGCGAAACGCCCCGCGTCGGCTTGAAGCCGCATCTGCCGGTCGAGGTCCCGCGCGGGCAGGACTCCTTCCACTTTCAGGAAACCGCGTCGCTCGTCTTCGGCGGCCACAACTGGGTGCTGCAGGTCGGTTCGCGCTCCGATTTCGATCCCCTCGATCTGGAGGCCGCCCCGTGGGCCGTCCTCTGCACCGGCCTGATCCTCAGCCTGCTGCTCTACCTGCTCGTTTATTCGCTCAATTCAACGCGCGAGAACGCCATCGCCATCGCCCGCCGGATGACCACCGACCTCCGCCGCCGCGAGGAAGAGGCGAGCCGCCTCGCCATGGTCGTCAGCCGCACCGACAACGGCGTCGTCATCACCGATGCCCAGTGCCGCATCCTCTGGGTTAATCAGTCCTACGAGCGGATCACCGGCTATCAACTCGCCGAAATCCAGGGCCTGCGCCCGAGCGAATTCCTCCACGGTCCCGAGACCGATCCGCTGACCGTCGAAATGATGCGCCGGCACTACCAGGAGGGCAAGCCGTTCAAGGCCGAGGTCCTCAACTACGCCCGCAATGGCCGCAAGTTCTGGGTCCATGTCGAGGTCCAGCCCGTCTTTGATGAAGCGCACCACCTGACCCATTTCATGGGCCTGACCTCCGACATCACCGAACGGCGCCTCTCGGAAGAGGCGCTGCGCGAAAGCGAACGGCGCTACCGCGGCCTGATCGAGTCCCAGCACGACATTATTCTGCGGACCGACGCGCACGGCCTGCTGACCTACGTCAACGACGTCTATTGCGAGTTCTTCGACGTCACCGCGCTCGACGCCCTCGGCACCCCCTACAGCCCCGAGATCCACCCCGACGACCAGGCCAAGACGCGCGAAGCCCTCCAGCGCCTCTCGATGCCCCCCTATCGCGCCGGCTGCACCCAGCGCGTCAGGACCGCCCAGGGCTGGCGCTGGATCACCTGGGAGAGCTACGGCATTCACGACGACTACGGCAACCTGGTCGAAATTCAATCCGTCGGCCGCAATATCACCCAGCACATGCGCACCGAGCAGCGCTTCGGCACGCTCGTCGCCAGCCTCCCCGGCGCCGTCTACCGCATCGAGTGCCGCAAGGGCTGGAATATTGAATACGTCAGCAACGCCATCGCCGACATCTGCGGCGAGCCCGCCGGCCAGTTCAAGCGCCACCGCCTGCATGCCTTTGTCTCGCTGATCCACGAGGAGGACCGCCCCCGCATCTGGCGTCAGATCCGCGCCGCCGTCCGCGACCGCGCCGCCTATCAGCTCGAATACCGCATTCTGCACGCCAATGGGGGCATCCGCTGGGTCACCGACAAGGGCCAGGTCGTCCTCTCCGAGGAGAACATCCTCTACCTCGACGGCGTGATCTTCGACAACACCGAGCAGAAGCGCGCCGAGATCGAGCTGAAGAAATACAACGAGAACCTGGAACTGGTCCGCGCCACGCTGGAACGCCAGACGGCCGAACTCGAACAGAAGGCTCAGGAACTGGATCAGGCGCGCGAGGCCGCCGAGGCCGCCAACCGCGCCAAGAGCGAGTTCCTGGCCAACATGAGCCACGAGATCCGCACCCCGATGAACGGCGTCATCGGCATGACCACGCTCCTGCTGGAGACTGAGCTGACGCGCGAACAGCGCGAATACGCCGAAACCGTGCGCAAGTCGGCCGAGGCCCTGCTCGTCATCATCAACGACATCCTCGACTTCTCGAAGATCGAAGCGGGCAAGCTGATGCTCGACGAGAACGACTTCGACCTGCACGAGGTCCTCGACGAGACGCTCGCCCTCCCCCGACGCCAGGCCCAGTGGAAGGGGCTAGCGCTCGAGCTCGACCTGGACAAGCGGATCCCGCGCTGCATCCGCGGCGACTCCGGCCGCCTCCGCCAGATCCTCACCAACCTGGTCGGCAACGCCGTCAAGTTCACCGAGCGCGGTTCGGTGCGTCTCGAAATCCGCCAGGGCGCCGTCCGCGACCAGCGCCTCGAGCTGACCTTCCGCGTCATCGACAGCGGCATCGGCATCGCTCCGGAAATCCAGCCGATGCTGTTCCAACCCTTCACTCAGGCCGACGGCTCGATGACCCGCCGGTTCGGCGGCACCGGCCTGGGCCTGGCCATCTGCAAGCAACTCGTCACGATGATGGGCGGCACGATCGGCGTCGACAGCGAACCCGGCTTCGGCAGCACCTTCTGGTTCACGCTCAATCTGGCCCGCGCCAGCTCTCCGCGCGACCTCTCCCCCGATCCGGCAACGCCCGATCCCGCTGTGCTCGAGGCCGCTGCGCCGACTTGCCACGGCCTCCACGTCCTGCTGGCCGAGGACAACCTGATCAACCAGAAGGTCGCGGTGCGCCTGCTGGAGCGGCTCGGCTGCGTCCTGGAGGTCGTCTGCAACGGCCGGCAGGCGATGGAAGCCCTCGAGGAACGCCAGTTCGACATCGTCTTCATGGATTGCCAGATGCCCGAACTCGACGGCTACGAGGCGACGATGCGCATCCGCGCGCTCGAAGCCAAGCGCGGCGGACATATCCCAATCATCGCCATGACCGCCCACGCGATGGAAGGCGACCGCGCGCGCTGCCTCGACGTCGGCATGGACGATTACATCAGCAAGCCGATTCAGGTTCAGCAGTTGGCCGAACTGGTCGCCAAATGGGCGGAACGCTGCGGCAAGGCCGCGCCGCTCGACGATCTGCCGGTCAACGCCACGATCTGCAAGGACGACTTCGTCGCGCCGCCGGTCCGCCCCGCCGCGCCGCCGCCCCCCGCCGCCGTGAAATCGGCCCCGCCCGTCACGGAGATCAAAACCGGCGAACCGGCGCCGTCCGATTCACCTCCCATCGACCGCCAGGTCTTCGAAGAGCTCTGCGAACTGATGGAGGACGAGGGCTCGTCGATGATGCTCGACCTGCTCAACGGGTTCGTCGCCGACGCGCGTGAAAAAGTCGCCTCGATCGTCGACGGCGTCCACTCCGGCGATCCCCGGAAAATCGAACAGAACGCCCACACGCTCAAATCGAGCAGCGGCCACGTTGGCGCCACCGCCATGTCGGCCCTGTGCTACGAACTTCAGATCGCCGGCCGCGAAGCGGCCCTGGACCTGGCGCGCCCGCTGGCCGAACGGCTCGCCGCCGAATTCGAACGCGTCCGCCACGCCCTGCTCCAGGAACAGCAACGCTTCTCTTGAACCTCGATTCGCCTCCGGCCCGCCCATTCCCGCCTCGGGCTTGCTCTCCCTACTGACCTCTTTCGTGTCTTTCGTGATCGGAACTGTTTACGCCGGCGCCCCCTGGCGCAGGTATTCATCGATCGCCTGCGCCGCGCGCTTGCCGTGCCCCATCGCCAGGATCACCGTCGCGCCCCCAGTGATCACGTCGCCCCCGGCATACACCCCCGGGATGCTCGTCCCGTTCTCATCGTTCACCTCGACGATCCCCCACTTGTTCGTCTTGAGCTCGGGCGTCGTCGCCGCCAGCAGCGGGTTGACGCCGAACCCCAGCGCGCTGACGACCGTCTCGGCCGGCAGCACGAACTCGCTGCCGGGGACTGGCACCGGCCGCCGGCGCCCGCTGGCGTCGGGCTCGCCCAGTTCCATCTGTTCGCACGCGATGGCGCTGACCCAGCCATCTTCATCCCCCATCAGCCGCACCGGCGCGGCGAGGAAATGGAACCGGATTCCCTCCTCTTTGGCATGCTGGATCTCCTCGACCCGGGCGGGCATTTCGGCCTCCGTCCGGCGGTAAAGAATCGTCACCTCCTCGCTCCCCATCCGGCGGGCGACGCGCGCGCAATCCATCGCCGTGTTGCCCCCGCCAATGACGACGACATGCCGGCCGACGTGCACCGGCGTCGCCTGCCGCGGGAACAGATCGGCCCGCATCAGGTTGATCCGCGTCAGGAATTCGTTGGCCGTGTAGCTCCCCTTCAAGTCCTCGCCCTCGATCCCCATCAGCTTGGGCAGCCCCGCGCCCGTGCCGAGAAAGATCGCGTCGAACCCCTCCTGCTCCTTCAACTCCCGCAGCGTCAGGCTGCGCCCGATCAGCGCGCCCGTGATGAACTGCACCCCCATCCGCCGGAGGTTCTCGACCTCCGCATCGATCACCGCCGTCGGCAGCCGGAATTCCGGAATACCGTAAACCAGCACGCCCCCCGGTTTGTGCAGCGCTTCGAAGACCACCACCTGGTGGCCGCGGCGCGCCAGCTCCCCGGCAACGGTCAGCCCGGCCGGACCCGACCCGACAACGGCGACCCGTTTGCCCGACGGCGCCGCGAGCTGGATCGAGTTGCCCGCTGCCTCCATGCTCAACTCGAAATCGGCCACGAAGCGCTCCAGCCGGCCGATCGCGACCGATTCGGCCTTCTTGTTCAACACGCAGCGCGCCTCGCACTGGCGCTCCTGCGGGCATACCCGCCCGCAGATCGCCGGCAGGCAGTTGGACTCCTTGACTTTGCGCGCCGCCGCGGCGAAATCCCCCTGCGCCACCAGCTTCAGAAACGACGGGATCTCGATGTTGACCGGGCACCCTTCAATGCAATAGGGAAGCTTGCATTCCAGGCAGCGGCGCGCTTCGGCCATCGCCTGCAGCGGCGACAGCCCCAGCGCCACTTCCGCAAAATTGCGGATCCGCGCCGCCGGCTCCTGCTCGGGCATCCGCTGGCGCGGGATGCGCATCCGATCCTTCGGTTTGAGCGGTTCGGGGGCGTCCAGATCAATCCCCTCGGGCAGCACCGGGCGGTAGATGTCGAAGAACGCATCGGCCATCGCATCCAGATGGCAGCGATGATCGGCCGCCGGCCGCCCGTTGTCGCTGTAGGCCGCCGCCTGCCGTTCCTGCGCGTGATACATCCGCTGGCGCGAGACGAGCAGGTCGAAATCAACCTGATGCGCGTCGAAATCCGGACCGTCGCAGCACGCAAATCGCGTCTGCCCGCCGACGCTGACGCGACAGCCGCCGCACATCCCCGTGCCGTCGACCATCAGCGCATTGAGCGAGACCGTGCAGCCGATGCCCAGCGGCCGGGTCTGCTCGGCCAGCGCGCGCATCATCGGCACGGGACCGATCGCAAACACGTGGGCAATCTTGATCCCCTTGGCCAGCAGGTCGCCGACGACGTCGGTGACGCGGCCGCGCCGCCCGACACTCCCGTCTTCGGTGACCTCGATCAGTTCATCCGCGGCGGCGGCCATCTCGCTGGTGAAGATGAGACGCTGCGCATCGCGCGCGCCGATGATGCCGATGACGCGATGGCCCTTCGCGCGCGCGGCTGCCGCGATCGGCACGACCGCGCCCGCCCCGTAGCCGCCGCCGATGCACAGGACGGCGCCGTCATATTCATCGGCGATCGCCGTCGGCTCGCCCAGCGGCCCCAGGATGCTGAAGAAACACTCCCCGGCCTGGAGCGCGCACAACTCGTTGCTCGTGCGGCCGACGCGCTGCACGGCGAAGATGATCGTACCCTCCTCGCGCGAGCCGCCCGCCAGGCTGATCGGGATCCGCTCGCTGTCGGGCGTCGGCGTGATGATCATGAACTGGCCGGCGCGACGCGCGTGCGCCACCAGCGGCGCCTCGACCTCGAACAGGAACGTATCGGGAGCGATTTCGCGCCGGGAGCGAATGCGGAAGGAGGAAGCGTCCATGGAACCTGCCTCGGGGAGTTGAGGACTCAAACATCCGTAACGGAATCTATCAGGCGCCAGTCACGAATTCAAGACTCTTTTGTCTACAATCAGCACGATCTGCCTGCCGCCTCTCCAAGCATCCATCCTAGCCCATGTCCTCGTGATCGCCGCCTCCGCCCCCCGTTTCTCGCCTTGCATCGGCCCTCTGTTTAGGTGTTTATTGTAATCATCTGCAATGTCACCGGAGTCAGTCTGGGACCCATGGCGCTTGAACACGAACTGGGCTATACCGAGCCGATCCGCAATCACCTCCAGCGCTCCCTGCTGGCCATCGTGCTGACCGGCAGTCAACTGGCCAAGGAGGCCGACCGCCTGCTGCGCCCCTTCGGCCTGACCGAAGCCCAGTTCAACGTCCTGATGCTCCTTAAATATCAGGCCGATGAGAACGGCTCGCTCAATCAAACCCGGCTGGGGCGCATGCTGCTGGTCAACCGCTCCAACGTGACCGGCCTGGTTGATCGCATGGAGGAGGCCGGCTGGGTCCAGCGCACCGCCGAATCGGGCGACCGCCGGGTCAAGCTGATCGGGTTGACCGCGCGCGGCCGCAAGCTGGTCGAGCGCGCCGAGGAAGCCTACTTCCAGTCGATCGACCGCCTGATGGATGGGATCCCGCGCGCCGAACTGGAGCGGATGGAATCGATCCTCGAACTGCTCCGATCGCGCACCCAGCAACGCCAGGCGTGACGTGAGACCCGCGCTTGCCGGTGCAGGCTCACCGACGCCGCGCCAGCCCGCCCTGGCGCTGGCCGGGCTGCTGGCGCTCGCCTGGGCGGTCCGCTGGCTTCTCGCGTTCTGCGTCCCTTCCCCCGTCATCCTCACCGATGAACTGCAATATATCGAAATGGCGCGCCACTTCCCCGCCCGCGGCGGCCTGCTGTGGAACGGCGTGCAGGCGTGGTATCCCTGCTGGGCCTACTTCGTCCTCATCGCGCCGCTCGCCCGGCTGCCGATGCCCGCCGCACTGCTGGCGATTCGCGCGATCAACGCCGCGCTCGGCTCCCTCGGCGGCCTGCTGGCTTACGGACTGGCACGCGAGTTTCTGACCGGGCGCCGGGCGCTGGCCGCCGCCGCGCTCACCCTGCTGCTGCCCGCGGGCGCCTACACCGCTTCGGTCATGACCGAGTCGCTCTGGGTCCCCGTCTTCGTCGGCGCCGCCTGGCTCGGCGCCCGGGCGATCGCGCAACCGACCCGGCGGCGCTGCCTGGCCGCCGGAGCCGTCGCCGGCCTGGCGTTTCACGTCAAACCCCAGGGGATCCTGATCCCCGCAATCCTCGCCCTCACAGCCGTCATTCATGAGATCCGCCGGCTGCCGTCGATCGCCGCCGGATCGCCGGACCGGGATGGGCGCCAATGGCGCGCCTGGATCCGCGCGCTGGCGCCCCACGGCGTCACGGCGCTGGGTTGGACGCTGGTCGCCGGTCTGCGCGTCCTCGAGGTGGTTTTCGTCGAGCGCCCGGCCCATCCGTTCACCCCCGCCGCATGGCTCGCCAATTACGGCCGCGTCGCCGACGGCCTCTATCCGCTGGTCCCCTGGCAGTGGCCTCTCTCGGCGGCGGGCTATGTGCTCGGCTGGTTGCTGGCGTTGGGCGTGCTGCCGGCGTGGCTCGCCCTGCGCCATCCCCCGCCGGCGGCGGAGCCGGCGCGCGGCGGCGACCTGGGGCGGATCCTGCGGGTCTACACGCTCGTCGGCGCGGCCCTGTTCATCGTCGTGATTGCGCGCCACACGCTCGTCAATGACGAGGGCTGGCGG
>MVZB01000088.1 GCA_002068205.1 candidate division BRC1 bacterium ADurb.BinA292 | reverse complement strand
CGATGTGTCCGATCGTCCCCACGTTCACGTGCGGCTTGGTGCGCTTGAATGCTTCCTTGGCCATGGCGGCAGAACCTTTCTTGAGAGAATCCCGGCCGGTCGCATCGTCGGCGTGGCCGCGGCCGGGCGTCTGTCATCCGTTCAGAGAACAGACGCCGCATGGTGACAAACGGCCGATCTAAAATCAAGCGAGGGTTGCGCGCCCGCGCGGTGGTCGCGGGCGCGCAACATCGGGGACGCGGGGGCCGGTTCGCGGCGCCGCGCTATCGCTTCTCGAGCCAGTCGCCGGGGCGGGCATCGGGGTATTTGCGGCCCAGGGGCGAATCCCGGAAGACATCGAAGCCCTTGGCGTCGCGGGGCGCGCGGAAGAGCTGGCCCTTCTTCAGCTTGTTGCGGATTTCGTCGGCGAAGATGATCTCGACCGCCTCGAGCAGTTCCTTGCCGTTGCCCTTGCGTTCGGCGATTTCCTGATAAATCGTCTTGCGGTCGCGGTTCTCGGCCTTGACCAGCGCATCGACGCGCGCGCGCAACTCCTTATCCTCATCCTTACCCAGCCGCACGGCCAGATAGCCGTGGTCGTCTTCGCCGACCCAGTGTTTGGTGAGGGCTTCGTCGACCTGCTTGCTGCGCTCCTTGCGGGCCTTCTTCGCGGCGTCGGCCTCCTGGGGCGTGACGGCCAGCGCGACGGGGCTGAAGCGGAAGACGCGGGCGAAGAGCGAGTCGGAATCGGGGAGCGGCTCGGTCCACACGCGCGAGACCGGCTGGTCGCCGCCGGCCTGGGGGGCCGGATCGTCGCTGCGGACGTAGGTCTCGACCTGTTCGGCCTCGTCGCGGATCTGGCGCACATCGAGGACGATATGCGCGTCGATCTTGTGATAGGTTTCCACCTTATGCGTCGTGCGCAGGCAGCCCATCAGCGGGAGCACCCCGATCGTCAGCGCCAGCAGGGCGACCGCCCGCGCGATGCGTGAAAATGGTGCCATGAGAGTCCGGCCTCCTGATCTGTCCGGGTGTGCCCGGGGGATGGGTTCATCCTAACCGGCTGCCGCGGCGGGTTCACCCTCAAAAGCGCGGCGTGCGATGATAGACACCGGCGAGCCGGCGCCGGTTCCCGCGCGTGCCAGGCAGACGAACGTGGCGGGTCGGTCGGTTTTCAGGTTCAATCGCAGCAGTCACGCCGCAGTCTGGCGACAGGCTCCGTTTCATGAACGCAACCTCCAGCGCGCCTCCCGTCCCCGAACCCCGCCGTGCCTGGCGCGCGCTGACCGACGGGCAGGAAGCGCGCGCTTCGACCGATCAGCTCCTCTGCGGGCTTGGACTCCTGTTCTGGCTTGCGATGTTCGGCTGGCTCTGGCTGGGGGCGCCGACGCTGGGGCGCGTCCTCGGGCTGCTCTGGTTTGTGCTCGGGGCGTTGTGGCCGATGGGCTACTTCTATTCGCTGGCGCTGGCGCTGCCGTGGTTCGGCAACAACCCGGGCGGGCCGCATCACCTCTACCTGGTCGAGATGGGGCTGATGGGCCTGGTCTCGGGGCATCTGACGACCCGGCTGCTGCTGTGGGTCAGTCCCAAGCGCAGCCGGCTGGACGCGGCGGTCTGGTTCTTCGTGCTCTACTCGTGCGTCTGCGTCTTTCCCCAGTGGCGTTATCTGTGGGCCGAACTGCTGACGTATCCGCGGCAATTCCTGTTCGTGATTCATAACCATTACGGGACGAGCTACACGTTCGGGCTGCAACTGGCGCTGAAGCTGGCGTTGAGCGCCGGGCTCTACGTCGCGCTGCGCGACCGGCGCCTGCCCGCGCTGCGCCTGCTGCGGCTGTGGTGGCTGCTGGTGGTGAGCCTGGCGGCGTCGGCGCTGCTGGGCGTGGGGGAATACTTCGACTGGCTGTCGCTGGCCTGGTGGCGCGCGGAAAACCCCGACATCTCGCGGTTCGGATACGACCGGCTGCAATCGCTCTACTGGCATTCGGGCTGGTATGCGCAGTATCTGGCGGCGCTGGCGCCGGGGGCGCTCGCGCTGGCGGTGATCGGGCGCGTGGCGAGGCACCCCGAGCGCGCCGCACTGCTCAGCCGGCGGCCGTTCCGGCTGGCGGCCATTCGCGTCCGCTGGTTCTACTGGTCGCTGGTGCTGTTGCTCTGCCTGACCCAACTGATGACGCAGCAGCGCGGGGGCTGGATCGCCCTGACGGCCGGTCTGGCGGTGGTGATCGCCGCCGTGATGATCACCAACGGGCCGGAGCGGCTGCGCTGGGGCCGAACGGCGCTGGCGGTGGGGCTGACGGTCACGACGATCGTCCTGCTGGCGGGGTCGGTGGCGCTGTTCAGTCCGGTGTTTCGCCATCGTGTGACCGAACTATTCGCCTACGAGGACCGGATGGACATCTGGCTGTCGGCGATCGGGCTGTTCCGGATCCACCCGCTGGTGGGGGTCGGCCTGGGCAACTATCACCGCGTCCACCTGGGCGTCTACCCCGAAGGGCATCCGTACTTCCACATCGACAAGGTCGCGCCGCACAGCCTCTACCTGCATGTCTTAAGCGAGCGCGGTCTGATCGGGCTGATCGCGCTGCTGCTGATCATCGCGGGCGTCGTGTGGGGCGCCTGGCGCATCGTGAAGGAGTCGCGCGATGATCTGGCGCGCTGGGGAACCGGCCTGGCGCTCCTGGGCGGCGTCGTGGCGATCCTGTTCTACGGTATTTTCCAGGAAACGTTCTATATCCGGACGGTCGACCTGATCTTCTGGATGTTCGTCGCGCTGGCAAGCTGGTCGCCGGCGCTGGCGCTGGAACCGGCGGCCGGCGCGCCGCCGCGGTGGAAGCGCGCGGTGTGGATCGGGCTGCTCATTCTGGCCGCGGGGGGCGTCGTCTGGGGGCATCGCTTCCAGTTGCAGCCGGTCGTGTTCTATCTCGACGGCGAGACCTTTCTTACAGCGGGGCAGTATGCCAAAATCGACGTTCCGCGCGACGCCCGGCGGGTGGCGATTCGCATCGTGGGTTACGATCCGGCGATTCCGCAGTCGCCGGTCACGATCACGTTCCGCGCGGCGGGCGAGGAGCTGGCGCGGGAAGTCCTGGACACGCGGCGCGCGCGCGAGATCGAGCTGACGTTGCCGCCCGACCGCCGCCCCGGCGAGCCGATCGTGGCCGAGGTCTCGCGCACCTGGAATCCACTGCTCTACGACATGCGGTGGTTTCCACTGCCGCGCGTCGGCGTGCTGTATCAGCCCCCGCGCGTCCTCGAGACGGAATAGACCTCGCCGGGGCCGCGCGCCATCCGTTCGCTATCTCCCATGGAGCCCGCATTCATGTCGCAAGCCTCCGCCGCCGGCTATCTGGAACTCAGGGATGGAGCCGCGACGTCGCCGCTGGCCGGCGACCTGCGGCGGCTGGGGCTGCTGCTGGCCGGGTTGACGCTCGTCCGGGTCATCCTGGCGCCGCTGTTCCCGATGCTGTCGGGCGAAGCCTATTACTGGCTGTGGAGCAAGCACCTGGCGCCGGGCTATTTCGATCATCCGCCGATGGTCGGCGTGATGAGCGCGATTTTCTTCGGCTGGGTCGAAGCCAGCGAGCTGGCGGCGCGGTCCGGCCCGATCATCCTGGCGGTACTCAGCTCGCTGATCGTCTACCGGCTGGCGCGCGATCTGTTCCCGTCCGGCCCGACGGCATGGCGCGGCGCGGCGCTGTTCTCGGTGACGCCGATCTTCTTCGCCAACGGCCTGCTGACGCAGCCCGACAACAGCCTGGTGCTGTTCATGACGTTGACCTGGCTCGCGTTCTGGCGCGGTTGCGGCGGCGCGGCGCCCGACCCGGCCGATGCCCGGCGGCCGGAGCGGCTCGGCTGGTGGGCGCTGGCGGGCGTCGCCGCCGGCTGCGCGCTGCTGAGCAAATTCATGGCGTGGGTGCTGCTGCCGCCGCTGTGGGCGTTCCTCGCCGTCTCGCGTCCGCACCGCCACCTGCTCCGCTCGCCCGGGCCGTGGATCGCGGCGGGCCTCGCGCTGCTGGTTCTCTCGCCCAATCTGATCTGGAACGCCCAGCACGAGTGGATCAACTACGCGTTTCAGTGGCGGCGCTCCGATCTGCCGGAGGCCGAGTTCGAAGCCAAGAACATCCCGCTGTACCTGTTCGGTCCGCTGCTGACGCTCTCGCCGCTGCTCTATTTCGCCCTGCTGCGGGGGGTTGTCCGCGGATGGAGCCTGTGGCGGCGCGAACACGACGCGCGCTGGCTGTTCCTGCTGGCGGCCGGCGTGCCGCTGCCGCTGTTTCTGGGGCTGCTGTCGGTGATGGTCACGATCAGCCTGCACTGGCCGGCGGCCGGCTACATTCCGCTGATCCTGCTGGCTGTCGGGCTGATTCACGAACAGGGGATGTTCGGCGCCCGCTATGTCCGCTGGTTGACGCGGCTGTGCGTCGGCACGACGCTGTTCGCGGTCGCGCTGGCCTTGACGGTGCTGGCGTTGCCCACCAGCGTCCCCTGGGAGGACCTCAACGAGGACCTGGCGGAAATCAAGGCGGAGTTGCTGGGCTGGGAGGCGATCGGCGGGCGAGTCCGCGCCGAACGGCAGGCGATGGAGGACGACAGCGGCAACCGGACGGTCATCATGGCCGACAACTGGCATCTGGCGGGTCCGCTGGCGTTCTATTCCGCCGCCTACGGCGACGTCTTCGCCGTCGTCGACGAGGACGCGCACAATTTCGAGATCTGGCGGCAGGAACAGGGCGGCCTGAAGGGCGCCGACGCGGTGTTCGTGATCAAGAAAAGCAAACCCAACTACAAGCACAGCAAGCTGGAGAAGAAGTACGACAAGTATCACCGCTTTCTGGACCCGTTGTTCGAGGACGTCGACGCGGTGTCGTCCGTTCTGGTCTATGCCGACGACGGGAGCACCGCGGAGTATTACGGCGTCGACGTGTCGCGGCCGCGGCTGCGCGAGTTCCTGATTTTCCGCTGTTACGGGTTCAAGGGGCGGCTGGCGCGGGCGGATGACCGCGACGACGATTGAGTGAAGGGAACTACGGTCGTGTCGGGTCCGCGTCGCGCTCTTCGGGGCCGACCGGGCGGAACTGAATCGGCGCCGGCCCGCCGGTGCGGTCGCGCTTGCGCTCTTCGCGATCGCGCAGTTGCTTGAACGCCTTGGCCTTGATGTCGACCAGCGCCACGCGTTTCTTCTTGATCCGGCATTCGGCCAGCAGCGGGCGGACCGTTTCCAGCAACTCGTCGATCTGGAACGGCTTGGCCAGGAACCCGGTGGCGCCCAGCCGGGCCGCATACTCCCGGTCGCGCGGGCTGGACTTGGCCGAGACGATGATCACCGGCAGGTTGCGGAAATAGGCGTTGCGGCGGACCGACTGAAGCAATTGATAGCCGTTCATCTTGGGCATCATGATGTCGATCAGCATCAGGTCGGGGTCATATTCGACCAGGTGTTCGATCGCCTCCAGCCCGTTGAGCGCCGTCGTGATTTCAAATTCCTCGCGCAGGGCGATGTCGAGCATCTGCAGCATTTCGACATCGTCGTCGACGATCAGCAGGCGCGCCATCAGCGCGGCGGCGCCGGCCGGCTGGCCGCCGGCCAGGGGGAGGTCCTCGCTGAAGACGTCGAAGCCGTGATCGCGCCGGTCGGAGGTCTCGGCCGTTCGGGAGACGGCCTGGCCGTCGCGCGCCTGGCGCTCCTCCAACTCGCGGAGCTGCTCCAGCGTGTAGCGTTTGGTGCGCAGGGGGGGCGGCTCGTGCCGCAGCGTGAAGTCGATGTTTTTCAGCACGCGCTCGGGTTCGACCGGTTTGGTCAGGAACAGGTTGGCGCCGGAGGCATAGCCTTTCCTGATGTTCTCCTTCGTCCCGTAGGCCGAGAGGAACATGACCTGCATATTGTTGAACCGGGCATGCTTGCGGATGGCTTCGCAGACCTGATAGCCGTCCATCAGCGGCATCATGACATCGATGATGGCGAGGTCCGGTTCGTGGGTTTCGAGCTTGCTGAGGGCTTCGAGACCATCGGCGGCCTCGACGACTTCGAACCGGTCGCGCAGGATGAACGAGAGCATCCGACGCGTGTCGTCGTCGTCATCGATGACCATGATGCGATACTTGCTCATCCCGCCACCTTTCGGTGATCGGAGATCCGATGGATCCAGCGGGAGGGGACCCGCCCTTGACACGACCAGGTAGGTAAATCGTACTGCCTTCGTCTTCTGAACGCAAGACCGTTCGATGATGTCCTCCTGGAGTGAGGCAGTGGGAAGCACCCAGCGCCTGGCGGCGCCGTTGTGGATCGGTCAGCATCAGCCAACGTTATAAGCTCCAAAGCAGTGTCGACGCGCGGCTCGCGCCGCGCTTTGCCGCTGCCCTCCACAGGAGATGCCTCGGCCCCGCGCTCTGCTCAGGTAAGCGCCACCCAATGCCGGGCGGCGCGAACGGTGTTGAGATGCGCGCGGGGTAGGCCCGTTTTTTCCCAAGCCGCCGGCGCGCGGGCGGACTATACTCTAAGCATTGGGGTTCCGGCCGCGCGCCCCCGCCGCGGCCAGCCAGTTCAATCATCGCATGAGGCGTGTCATGGCGCGTTTGAACCTGCTGCGGGCCCGGGCGGACAAGCCCAGCTCGACCGAGGCCGACGGGCGTCGGCGCGTATTGCTGATCGACGACGAACGGGATCTCTGCACGCTGCTGCAGATGGCGCTCGAGCCGCGCGGCTACGTCGTCGAGGCGGCGCACGACGGCATCGAGGGCTGGAACCGGATCGAACAGAGCCCTCCCGCGCTGGTCGTCCTCGACATCAAGATGCCGAAGATGAACGGATATCAACTGCTGGCGCGGCTGCAGCGCGACGAACGCACGCGCGACATCCCGGTCGTCGTCTTCACGAGCGTGACCGAAGGGGCGCCCGAGCTGACCGAGGCGGAATGGGCCGAACGGCTGGAGGTGGGGGCATTCATCGCCAAACCGAGCGATCCTGAGCGCGTCGTCGACGCCGTCGACCGCCTGTTGCAGCCCGATCCCGCCGCCCAGGGCTGACCGGCCCGCGCGATTGCGCTGTCCGATTGAACGGCATCCGCCGTAAACTGCCCGCATGACTCGATTGCGCCGCTGCCTGCTCTGCGCGCTGCTCGCGGCGGCCGGGTGCGCCGACGGACCGCCCGACGGCAGCCTGCGCCGGCTCGCGACGCCCGCGGCGCCCTACGCGAGCGGCGTCACGGTGCTCGCCGAGCAGGTGGCGGTGCTCCAGTTGCCGGCGCCGCCGCGGCATCTGGTGCTGTCCGACGCGGCGCTCTACGTCTTTCTCAATCGCCATGGGCTGGCGACGCTCGACCTGAGCGACCCCGCCCGGCCGCGTCTGGCCCACTGGCTGCAAGGGGCAATGGCGAACGACGACCAGCGCGGCCATCATTTCCTCAACGGTATTCTGGAGCCCGAACGGGCGCGCCTGGTGGTGGCCGACCGGTCCCAGGGGATCACGTTCATCGACGTCTCGCAGCCTCTCGCGCCGCGGGTCGAGCGGACGATTGAGTTCCCTGGCGACCTCCCGACGGCGATCCTGCCCGACGGCAACGGCTACTACGTGGCCGGGGGCGGGCGGGGACTGTTTCACCTCGCCGAGGGCTGGAGCGAGGGGGGGCCGATCAAGCCGGTCCTGACCGACTTCGACCACGTCAAGGATCTGCGCTGGCTGGCGCCCAATCTGCTCGTCTTCTCGGATCACGTCCAGAACGGGTTGCAAGTGCTGGACGTGAGCCGGCGCGACGCCCCGCGCGCACTGGCGTTGTTTTCGTTGAGGCAGTATTGCGACAGCCTGCAGGTGATCGGCCAGATGGTGGCCTTGCAGGTGCGCGAGCTCGGCGTGGTGCTGGTGAATCTAGAGAAACCCGAGCGTCCCTGGATTCAGAGTGTTCTGCCGACGGGCGGGATTTCGTCGCTGACCTGCATGGCGCGGTGGGGGGAGCACCGGCTGCTGGTCGGCGACACGGCCGGGACGATACAGATCCTCGATCTGGAAGACCAGGCGCGGCCGTGCTGGGTCGGGCGGATTCTCGCGCGCTCGTCGATCGCCTGCCTGGAGACGCGGGGCGACCTGCTCTACGTCGGCTTGAATCATGAGCCGGCGGCCGAGGCGATCCGGCCCGGTCATCAGTTCGCCGTCTATCGGTTGACCGCCCGGCGGGTCAGCGATCCGGAAGGGTAAGCGGTTTATCACGCCGCGGTGTTCGGCGGCTTGGAGGGCGGGGCGCGTCCGATCGGCGCCAGGTGTTTCCGGCTTCAGTCGATGGTTTTGGTGATCCAGCCCAGCCGTTCGGCTTCGCGGCGCAGTTCGCGGGCGCGCGCGGCCTGTTGGACGCAGGACGGGATGGCCCGTTGCTCCAGGCGGAGCAGTTCCTCGCGGGCTTCTTCGGCGCTCTGCACCAGGTCGTAGGCGGTCAGGTCGGCGGTGACGGCTTCGAGGAGGTCGAGGTCATTGCGTTCGGGTTTGCCGTTCAGGTCGTTGCCGCCGCGCGATCGAGCGTGCGACAGCAACGCCGCGCGGTCGGGAAAGACGCGCGCGCGGGCGTTGGCCGAGGGCGGCACTTCCACGAGGATGAGCGGAAAACTCAGCCTGTAATTTTCTAAGTTCACGGTCAAATTTGTCCGAATTTTAACAATCTAACGAATAGCATCTTCACAGGTTGGTCGGAAGAGTGTCAAGATTTATCATTTGACGAGAAAAGGAATGTCGGGGGGGAAAGCCGAGCGATCGGAATCGGCTGCGGCCACGTGAATTAAAGCGGCGTCGACGCGCGGCCGGCGCCGCGCTCTGCCACCGCACTCCCCATCGCCGGTTCGAATTCCCATTGCCAAACCCCGGGCATGATGGTGGGCTGATTCGATGCGGTCCGATCCCGCCGGTCGCGGCGAACGAGCCGCCCGGCCCCCGTCGCGGGGGCCAGTCCACTCGAGGTCAAGCCATGCAACGCATTCAACGAATCCCGGCCAGTTCGCGGACGGCCCTGCTCCTGCTGGCCCTCCCCGTCGTGATCCTGTCGCTGGCGGCCGCGCGCACCGAGCCGACGGCGGTCGGCGTCGTCGACGTGGACCTGGTCCGCGAACGCTCGGCGCATGTGCAGGCGCAGTTGCGCGCGCTGGCGAGCCCCGTCCAGCAGATCCAGGACAGCCTGAAAGCGAAGCAGGCGGAGCTGCAGCAACTGCTGAGCGAGTATGCGGCGCAGCAGTCGGCCGCCACCGAGGAAGTGAACCAGCGGCGGGTGGAGCGGATTCGCGAGGTGTCGCGGGAAGCCGAGGAGCTGTCGCGGCAGTTTGAAGACGCCTGGAACCAGGCCGAGCAGGCGGGTCTGGCGCCGCTGCGCGACACGATCTTCGCTGCGGTGGAGCAGGAGGCGGCGGCGCGCGGCATGCGCGTGATTCTGCGCAGCGACAGCGTCGTTTACATGGACGACGCGCAGGACATCACGCAGGCGGTCGTCAGCCGGCTCGATGCGAATCGGTAAGCTGCGCCCGGGGGGATTTACGTGACGCGCCGGGCCCGCGCGCCCTATAATGCCCGTGAGGGCTTGTAGCACGGTCCGGGCGAGGGACCGCGCGGGAACCACGGCCGGGAATCGCACACGCGCCCCCGCCGCCTACGACGCACACCTGGAAAGGAGTAACCGACAAGGCTCATGACGGCACATCGGGTCGAGGTCAACTGCACCCTGTGCGATTGCCTCTATCATCATCGTCACGAACAACGGCCCGACCTGGTTTATTGTTCGCATCCACACAAGGAGCAGTACCTGAAGGCTAAACCGTGTCCACTCTACCGATTGGACTGGCAGCGTCAGGTGCGCTCACGAACGCGAGACAAAGGCATCCATACCTAACTCCATCCCCTGACGCAGCCCTCTCGCCCGCAACCCAAGCACCTCTCCCGGGGACGGGTCCCGCGCGGTCCACTCCCCGGGAGTTCTCATTTTCAGCCAATCCCATTTATGACTGAATGCCGGCGGCGCCGGTCGTTCCGCGCCCGCGGGCGGCGGGGGCGAAAGCCAAGGCCCCGCCGCCGGGCGCCGGGCCAGCCGCCGCTGGACAGCGCGCGGCGGATTCTGTTCTATAGGGGAGAAGAAGTTGCCGTGATGAAAGGTCGAAGCATGAAAGGTCCTTCCACCTCCATCCGAAGCGCGATGCTTGCGTTGTGCGGGCTCGCGCTGCTCGTGGGCGGGTGCAGCCGGGAGCCGCGTCACCTGGATGAGGCGCTGGCGGGCCAGCCGGCGGGCGTCTACGCGTATTTTCAGACGGATCTGGGCGATTTTCTGGCGCGGCTGTTCATCGAGCGCGCGCCCAGGACGACGGCCAACTTCATCGGCCTGGCCGAGGGGACGAAAGAATGGGTTGAGCCGAAGTCCGAGAAGTGGGTCACCGGCCCGTTCTATGACGGGCTGCTGTTCTTCAAGGTCATCGACAATGAGTTCATCCTGACGGGCGATCCGCTGCACCTGGGCATCGGCGGGCCGGGCTACCAGCTCGACCCGGAATTCCACCCCGAGCTGCGCCACGACCGCGCGGGCCTGTTGACGGTCCCCCCGCAGGGGGAGGAAGAGAAGGCCTCGGGGAGCCAATTCATGATCACGCTGGGGCCGCGGCCGACGGCCGACGACCGCAGCTCCATTTTCGGCGAGGTCGTCTGGGGGATGGAAACGGTCCGGGCGATCGGCCGCATCCCGACCCACATGGACAACCGCCCGGTCAAGGATATCAAACTGAGGCGGGTGACGATCCACCGCGTCGGCGGGGCGCGCGAGGCAACCGTGGCGGACGACGCGCCCACGACCGCGCCGGCGACGGCGGCGCCGGAGACGACCGCCGCCGCCGAATCGACCGAGGTTGCGCCGCCGGACTGAGGCTTACTGCGAATAGGTGAACCGGGGCCGCCAGATCGGCGCCGCGGGCCAGGCGGCATCGAGCGTGAACCGGTAGGCGTAGGCCCAGCGCAGGTCTTCCACGTCGCCGCCGAGGGGATGGACGCGCACGAGCTGGCCGGCGGGGTCATATTCCAGGCGGACGCGCCGGCCCGCGATGGCGACGTCGACCCGATGCTCGAGCGTTTGCGCCAGATCGCTCAGCGCGAAGGCCGCGGGTGTCGCGCGGTCGCCGACCCAGAGCAGAAACATCAGTTCCTTGGGACCCAGGTCGGGCCGCGCGGGGGATGGTTCGGGCATCGGCCAGTAGACCTGATCGTTGAATTCGTAGATGCGGAAGAACGGGGCGCGATACGGGCGTTCCAGACCCTGATTGCCGCCGACGACGGTGGTGTCGGGGTGGCGCGCGCGCCAGGCGCGCCAGGAACAGCGTTCGAACGGGAGGCGCGCCAGCCGCGCCCCCTCCGCCGCGCGCGCGCCGCTGACCGCCTGGCCAGTCATGCCGTCCCAGAGGGACTGGCCGCGGCCCTCGGCCCGGCGTTCATAGAGCAGAATCCGGCTGTTGAAGATCAGGCTGCCGATGCCGAATTCGGGAACCGTCGGGCCGATCCGCCGGGTGTAGACGGCGGTCGCGCCGCTGAAGGGTTGATGGACGACAAGCAGCGGGTGGTCCGCCAGCGTGTCGTTCACCAGCTCATGCCATTCGATAATCAGCAGGGGATAGGCGCGGGCCGCGCCGTCCAGCGCCACGCCAAGCACCAGATCGTCGTCGTCGAGAAAGGCGGCGTCGGCGGCGCTGAGCAGTTCGGGGTCAACCAGGGCCGGAATGGTATCGGCCCGCAGAGGGCTGTGGAAGAGCTGATCCGCGTCGATTCGCAGGGGGTTCAGGTCGTAGAGCCAGGCCTCGCCCGAGGCGCGCAGCATCGCCGCGCGCCGCACCGGGTGGTAGCCGGCGGTCCACTCATAGCCG
This sequence comes from candidate division BRC1 bacterium ADurb.BinA292, assembly GCA_002068205.1. Lineage (GTDB taxonomy): Bacteria > Sumerlaeota > Sumerlaeia > MVZB01 > MVZB01 > MVZB01. The sequence goes on along the minus strand of MVZB01000088.1, from coordinate 87 downwards.
ACCAGGTAGGCGGCCAGGGCGGTCAGGAAAATCAGGAGGACGACGAGCAGCCGCCGGAGGCGGGGGGTGAGTCGGGCATTGAGGCGG
>MVZB01000087.1 GCA_002068205.1 candidate division BRC1 bacterium ADurb.BinA292 | reverse complement strand
TGCACGCGCTGGCGCGCGCCACGCCCGCCACGCGCCTGCAGGCCGAGAACCGCTACGTGATTTTCATCGATCGCATCGGCCGGGACGATCCGGAGGCGGGGATCAACCTGTCGCGCGAGTTCTTCCGCCGGGCGTATCTGGACCAGCGCGGGCAGGCGGCCGCCGGCGCGCTGCGCGTGCTGGCCGATCTGCAGGGCCCCGACGCGCTGGACCAGATCGGCGCGGCGCTCCAGAGCCACGATCCGGATCTGCGCGCCGCGGCGCTTGAAATCGCCGCGCGGATGCCCGGCCAGGATGTGACGCGCTACTGGGTCGAGATCGTGAACAACCTGGAGGAGGCGGAGTTGCGCGCCACGATCCTGCACCTGTTGGCGGCACGGGGCGACCGGCTGGCGCTGGCGTGCGTCGAGCGCTCCCAGCGCGACCCCGACCCGGCGGTGCGCCAGGCCGCGGCCCATGCGGCGTCGCGACTGCACGGCGAGACGGCCATCGCCCTGGTCGATCAGGCCGGCGCGACCGAGATTCCGATCACGCAGCCGGATCTGGAACAGACGCTGAGCGCGCGGCTCCAGACGGAGCCCGACCCCGAGCGGCGAACCGTGGTGCTGTTGGACGAACTGGCCCGCGCCACGCAGCCAGGGGAAAAGGGGACGATCCTGGGCCTGCTGGCGCGGGAGGGAGGCGACGCCGCGCTGTCGGCGGTGCGGGGCGCGCTGATCGATCCGGACCCGGCGGTGCGCGAGGCGGCCACCCGGGCGCTGGCGGAGTGGCCCGATGCCCGGCCGACGCCCGATCTGCTGGCGGTTGCGCGCGGCGAGGACGAGGAGCGGCTGCGCCTGATCGCGCTGCGCGGGGCGGTGCGGCTCGTCGACCGGGATCCCCGGCTGCCCGCGGCGAGCAAACTGGCGTGGTACGACGAAGGAATGCGGATCGCGTGGCGTGCCGAGGAGCGCCACCAGATTTTGGCGAGCATGCAGCAGGTGAAGGACCTGGCGGCGCTGCGACGGACGGCGCAGTGGCTGGACGATCCGGCGACGGCGACGCAGGCGGCCACCGCGGCGCTGCGCATCGCGGCGGAGCTTTCGCCGAGCGAGCGGGCCGAGGCGCGCCAGACCCTGGAGCGGATCGCCCGGATGGAGGATCCCGAGCTCCGGCGCGAGGCGCTCCGGCTTCAGGGCCGCTAGCGTCGGGACGGCTGGCTCATCGCCTCTATCCGTCTCTTCCGTCCTTGATGTCCCTTCTCGAACATTCATTCTCGTACGAAGCGAGGACCAGAGTCCAATCGGGAGCGGGAGGCAAAGTAGCCGGGGGCCGGTCGGGGAGGCGGATTCGTTATTGCGCAACGGGGGAAATGGGGGTTCAATAAACGGCTTGCGGCCGCGGCGCCGGCGGTCAATGGGGATTGACACGTACCGGCCTCTGTGGGAAAATTGCTGCAAACCGCGAACGGTCATGATTTGCCGATCTGCCGCTGAGCTAACTCCTGAAAATGGAAGCTCGCAGGACGTGACAAGGGGCCGGTTCCGCGACCGCGTAACCTGATCGAGGTGAGGTGCCGTACGCATGGCGGAGCACACCCGCGAAGCCGACGAAAAGATCCCTTCGAATTGGAATCAGAAACCGCATCCGGCGGCCCCCGACGACGAGGAGATGCCCGCCTCGATGGGAGGATCCGCCCTGTTCGCCGAGGAGGAGGACGACTACCTGGACCCGGACGAGGTGCCGGCGGCGGCCAGTGAAGAGATGGACGCGATGATCGATCAGTACCTCGATCAGATGACCGGGGCGCTGAGCCAGGGGCAACTGTTGACCGTTCCGGTCGTCGCGATCAAATCGGATCACGTCCTGGTGGACATCGGCGAGAAGTCCGAGGGGATCATCCACATTCGCGAGTTCCCGCTGCGGGGCAACGTCCCCGACGTGCAACTGGGTCAAGAAATCGAAGTCGTCGTCAAGGGCTACGACGCCGAATCGGGGCTGGTCAACCTGTCGTATCAGGAAGCGCGCCGGCGCAAGGCGCTGGAGGAAGTCAACGCCGCGCTGGAGCAGGGCCGCCCGATCAAGGGGACCGTGACCCGGACGGTGAAGGGGGGGCTGATTCTCGACATCGGGACGACGGCGTTCCTGCCGGCCTCGCAGATCGATCTGCGGCGGGTGGAGAATTTCGAGGAATGGATCGGCCGCGAACTGGAAGCGCTGGTGATCGAGCATGTCCCCGAGAAACGGCGGATTATCGTTTCGCGGCGCCGGCTGCTGGAGCGCGAGCGCGAGCAGATGCGCCAGCAGGCGATGAGCCGGTTGGAAGTCGGCAGCGAAGTCGATGTCGTCGTCAAGCGGATCGTCGATTTCGGCGTGTTCGTCGATCTGGGCGGCGTCGACGGGCTGATTCCCCGCAGTGAAGTTTCCTGGCAACGCAACGCCCGGCCCGAGGACTACTTCAACGTCGGCGACACGATCCGCGTCAAGGTGATCGAGATCGACCAGGAGACGGGCAAGATCACGCTGTCGCGGCGGCTGGCGATGGCCGATCCGTGGGAAACGGCGGTGGCGAAATATCCGGCGGGGAGCGAGATCCGGGGCACGGTCGTCTCGCTGACCAATTACGGCGCCTTCGTCCGGCTGGAGGAAGGCCTGGACGGGATGATCCATATCTCGGACATGGCGTGGGACGCGGCCGGCCACAAGCCGGGCGACTACGTCCAGGCGGGCCAGGAAGTCTCCGCGCAGGTGCTCAACGTCGACCGCGAAGGCCGGCGGATTTCACTCGGACTGAAGCAGATGACGCGCGACCCGTGGGAGGACGTGGTCGAGCGCTTCCCCAGGGGGACGCACATCAAGGGCCCGGTGACGGGGCTGACCAAGTATGGCGCGTTCGTCGAGTTGGAGCCCGGCATCGAGGGGATGATTCACGTTTCGGATTTCTCATGGGACAAGCGGGTCAGCCAGCCCAAGGATGTCGTGCACCGGGGCGAGGAGATCGAGGCCGTGGTGCTCGACATCGACCGCGAACGGCGGCGGATTTCGCTCGGCGTCAAACAACTGAGTGAAAGCCCGCTGGCGCTGTTCAAGGCGCGCCACAAGGTGGGCGACATTGTCGAGGGTGAAGTGACGGGGATCACCGAGTTTGGCGCGTTCGTGCGGCTGGCCGATGGCGTCGACGGTTTCCTGCACGTCTCGCAGATCGATCGCGATCGCGTGGAGAAAGTTGCCGATCACATCAAGGTCGGCGACACGATCCGGACCAAGATCGTGAAGATCGACAGCGGCACGGGCAAGATCTCGCTCAGCCGGCGCCAGATGATGAAGGAGCAGGAGAAAAAGGTCATCCAGTCCTACCTGAAACGGTCCGGGCGCGAGGAGAGCATCAACCCGATGGGCGAGCTGCTCGAGGACATCAACCTGCTGGACGATCTGCCCTCCGAGCCGGAGAGTCCGCAGCCGCGGGAGGAGGCGCCCGAGGTGCCGATCGAGCGGGCGCAGCGGGTTGATCGCGCGCCCGAAGAAGATCAAAATCAGTTGGCCGATGGGCTGCCGGAGGCGCCGGGGTCCGCCGGCGCCCCGCCCGCGGCCGGGCCCGAAGAAGCGCCGCGCCCGACGCCGGAGGATAATGCGCAGGGGTGATGACCCGCGCCCCGGCGTGTCGCGCGCCGGGCACCGGGCGCCGGGCGATAAAACTCGACAAATCCGACGGATTTTCCGCTCGGCCGGGTCGCTGCCACCGCGCCGCTGCCGACCCGTTCGCAAGCCTTCGCTCCGCTTCTGCGATTTTCATTGTTCCCCCTCGACTTGCTTGGTAAAAGACCGGAGCCCGGGCCGGCGCCCGTCGCGGTCGGGCTTGCCCATCCGCCTGCCCGCCAAGGAGCCCAGCCATGCCTGAACCGAAGCCCGCGCCGGGGCGCAACCTGACGTCGCGATTGCAGCCGGGACGCTGCCAGGTCGGGACGATCCTGAGCCTCGACAGTCCGGAAGTGGCCGAAATCATGTCGCATTGCGGCTTCGACTGGTTCTGGATCGACATGGAGCACTCCGCGCTGAGCTGCAGCGACACCCAGCGGCTGATCATGGCGATCGGCGCGCGGTGTCCGGCCATCGTGCGCATCCCGGAAAACGATTCGGCCTGGTTCAAGCGGGTGCTCGACACCGGGTGCGACGGCGTGCTGGTGCCGATGGTGAACAGCGCGGAGGCCGCCCGGAAGGCGGTCGATGCGTGCCGTTACCCGCCGTTGGGCAAGCGCAGCATCGGGGTCAGCCGGGCACACGGCTACGGCATGAAGTTCCGGGAATACGTGGACGCCTCGTACGACTCCATCGACCTGATCATCCAGTGCGAGCACCATGAGGCGGTGGCGAATATCGAATCGATTCTGGAGGTCGAGGGGATCTCGGCAATTCTGATCGGGCCGTACGATCTGTCGGGCAGCTTCAACCGGCTGGGCGACGTCAAGCACGAGGAAGTGCAGCAGGCGATCGACATGGCGCGCAAGGCCTGCAAGGCCAAGGGGATGCCGGTCGGCATTTTCTGCATGGACGTGAAAACGGCGCTCAGGCTGATCCCCGATGGTTACGATTTCATCGGCGTCTCGCTCGACAGCGTCATCCTGGGGCAGGCCGCGCGCGCGATGAGCGAGGCGCTCCACGGGGAAGGCAACGCCTGGCGCGAATCCTGAACCGCCCGGCTGGATCGGGCCATTGGCCTCAGCCCCCTCCTCCGTCTCTTCCATGGAGCGGATGGGCGGACGCCCGCCGGTTATGTTAAGGTGGACTTGGCGCCGATGTCGGGTGGAAGGAATGGACGAGGGTGAGCAAGCCGACGATTCTGGTCATCGACGACGAAACCAATCTGCTGCGGTTTTTTGAGTACAACATCCGCGGATTGGGCTACGACGTGGTCGTCGGGGCCTCGGGCGCCGATTTCCAGCGCATGATCGGCGAACGGGAATACGCGACGATCCTGCTCGATCTGATGCTGCCCGACGCCAGCGGCCTGGACCTGCTCGAGCAGGCGCGCAAAATCCATCCCGAGCTGCCCGTGATCATGATCACGGCCTACGGCACGATCGACCGGGCGGTGCAGGCGATCAAGCTGGGGGCGTATGAATTTCTCCCCAAACCCATCGATCTGGACAAGCTGAACACGATCATCCGCAACGCGGTGGAGCAGTATCTGCTGCGCCGCGAGGTGCGGACGCTGCGCCGGCAACTGGAGCCGCCGCGCGAATTCCAGTCGATGGTCGGCACCAGCCCGGCCATGCTGGAAATCTACAACATGATCGAGACCGTGGCGGCGACGACGGCGACGGTGATGGTGACCGGCGAGAGTGGCACCGGCAAGGAACTGGTCGCGCGCGGGCTGCACAACCTCTCCTCGCGCGCCGGCCGGGAGTTCGTCGCGATCAACTGCGCGGCGATCCCCCGCGACCTGCTGGAAAACGAGCTGTTCGGCCATGAGAAGGGCTCATTCACGGGCGCGACCGAACGCTACAAGGGGTGTTTCGAGCGGGCCGACAAGGGGACGCTCTTTCTGGACGAGATCTGCGAGATGGACCTGGGACTGCAGGCCAAGCTGCTGCGGCTGATCCAGGAACAGCAGTTCTACCGCGTCGGCGGCACCGAGCCGGTTCAGGTCGATGTGCGGATTCTGACGGCGACAAACCAGAATCCGGCCGAGGCGGTGCGGGCGGGGCGGTTCCGCGAGGATCTGTATTACCGGCTCAACGTGGTGCCGATCAACCTGCCGCCGCTGCGCGAGCGGCGCGAGGATATCGGCCAGATCGCCAACAAATACCTGCTGGAGTTCTCCAAGGCGTACGGCCGGCGGTTTCAGGGCTTCGACCTGGAGGCGCTGGCGGCGCTTGAACGCTATGGTTGGCCCGGCAATGTGCGCGAGCTGCGCAACGTCGTCGAGCAACTGGTCGTGTTGAATGAGGGGGAGCGCGTGACGGCGTCGATGCTGCCGGCGCGGATTCTGGAAGCGCGGCCGGCGCCGGTGGAGCCGGGGCAAGCCGCCCCGGCGGGGGGCGAGCGCGCGACGCTGACCTCCGAATCGATCCGCCCGTTCTGGCAGGTTGAGCGCGACCAGATCCAGTCGGCGCTGGATCTGTGCGGCGGCAACGTGCAGGAGGTGGCGCGGCGGCTGGAGATTTCGCCGGCGACGCTCTACCGCAAGATCGAAAAATACGGCCTCGTCAAATGAGCACGCGGATGGAACCGCGCCCACGACGCACCCCGCAGCCCACCCCGCCGGTCGTCGGCGACTATCTGTCGGCCGAAGACTCGCGCGAGCATTTTCTGAAACAGGGCCGCCAGTTCCTGCAGGACTTGCGGCGCTGGCTCGTGGCCAACAACCATCTGCATCGCTCGATGGCGATCATTCAGGCGTTTACGCGGGCCCATGATCGGCTGATCCAGGCGGCCTACCAGCATGCCTGCCGCCAGTGGAGCGAGGAGACGGGGCTGATGCCCCCGCGCGTGGCGGTGCTGGCGATCGGCGGCTACGGCCGCCGCACGCTGATGTTGCGCTCCGACATCGATCTGATGGTGCTGATGGCCGAGCACACCGGCGACAACGAACGGTTCGTCAAAAGCCTGATGCTGACACTGATCGATCTGAAGCTGAACCTGGGCTACGCCACGCGGACGCAGGCGGACTGCCTGGCCGCGCTGGGCAGCGACCTGGATTCGGCCACGGCGATGACCGAAAGCCGTCTGCTGGCGGGGCATCGGCCGCTGTTCAACGAGTTCATGGCGGCGCTGGCGGCGGCGCTGCAGGGGCGCTGGCGGCGCTGGTTCATCCGCTCGGTCCATCAGCAGATGCTCGAACGCCGCCGCAAATACGAGTCGACGGTCTACATGCTGGAGCCGAACCTGAAGGAGGGCAACGGCGGACTGCGCGATGCGCATACGGTGATGTGGATCCTGTTCGCGCTGACCGGGTCGCTCAAGCTGCGTCAGCTCATCGCGCTGGCGCGCTTCACCGAGGAGGACTTCAAGCGCCTGCGCGAGGCGCTGACGATGCTCCGCGTCATCCGCAATGAAATTCATATTACCGCCGAGAGCAAGACCGATCAGTTGATCTTTACCTGCCAGCCGCTGATTGCCGAGCGGCTGGGCTACCAGTCGACCGACATCCGCTCGGCCGAAGAAGTCTTCATGGCCGATTACTACCGTCATGCGCGCACCGTCGAGCGCCTGACGCACCGCGCCGTCCGGGTGCTGCTGCACAGCGACCGTTCGGTGTGGGACGGCGTGGTCGGCTCGCTCAAGCGGCGGCGGCTGGACCGGTATCATTTCGTCCAGGACAACGTCCTGTTCATCGACGACGCGCACCAGGATTATCTGGAACAGGAGCCGCGGCGGATTCTGGAGCTCTTTGAGCGGGCGGCGAAATGGGGCTACCGGCTGAGCGACCGCACGCTCGACCGCGTCACGCGGGCGGCGGCGGGATTGGGGCCGGGCTTCCGGCTCGACCCGGCGAATCACGCGGCGTTCATGCGCCTGCTGCGCGGCCCGTTCAACGTCCACCGCGCGCTGGCCGACATGCATGAGACCGGTGTGCTGGCGAAGTTCCTGCCCGAGTTCGAACGCCTGCGCTACATGGTCCGCATCGATCATTACCATCACTACACCGTCGATGAGCACACGTTCCGGGCGTTGGAGGAGGCCGAGCGGCTGCAGCGCATGGGGAGCGGCTCGGGGGATCACGTGGCCGAGGTCGCCGCGTCGATCAAGCGCTGGGACCTGCTCAATCTGGCCCTGCTGCTGCACGATATCGGCAAGGGGTACGGCCGGGGTCACGCGCTGCGCGGCGGGCACATCGCGCAGCGGGTCGGCGACCGGATGGGCCTGAAGCGCGCCGATACCGATCTGGTGCGGTTCCTCGTGCTGTCGCATCTGAAGTTGACGCACGCCTCGCAGCGGCGCGATCTGTCCGATCCGGCGGTGGCGCGCGCGCTCGCCGAGGAGATCGGCTCGCTCGAGCGGCTCAAGATGCTCTACGTCCATACCGTCTGCGATCTGCGGGCGGTCAGCCCCGATGCGTGGAACGACTGGAAGGGGCAACTGCTGGCCGAATGCTATGCGCGGACCGCGGAGATGCTGGCCGGCGAGCGGCGCGCGGCCGGGGGCGCACAGCCGGAACTCCCCCGGCTGAAGCGCGAGATTCTGGCCCTGCTGCTCGATGGCCAGGCCAGGAAAGCGGGCGTGCGGCGCGCCGGCGACCCGGAGCTGGAGCGGGACCTGGACGAGTTTCTGGGGCATGTGTCCCAGCGCTATATTCGCAACATGTCGCCCCGCCAGATCGGGCGCCATTTCCTGCTCCGCCGGCAGTTGCAGGGCGAACAGCGCGTGGCGTGGGAACTCGACCCGCGGCCCGAAGGGGGCTACAACGAGATTCTGGTCGCCGCCCACGACACCCCCGGCCTGTTCAGCAACATCTGCGGCGCGCTGGCGGCCAAGGGGATCAGCATCTGGTCGGCCGAGATCTTCTCGACCAACGACGGCTATGCGCTCAATCAGTTCCGGGTGACGGACCTGGACAACCGGCCGCTGGCGGGAGGGCTGCGGCTGGACCGGCTGCGCGACGACCTGGACGACGTCCTGCAGGAACGGAAGACTATTTTCGAACTGATCGCGAAGCATCGCACGCGGCGGCGGCGCAAGGCGGTGGCCAAGGCGGTCTATCCCACCAGCGTCCGGTTCGACAACGATTCCTCGCAGCACCATACGGTGATCGAAATCCGCTCGACCGACCGCCCGGGCCTGCTGTTCTGGATCACACGGGCGCTCAACGCCAGCCGGCTCGACATCCACCGCTCGATCATCGCGACGGAGGCCTACGGCGTGGTGGACGTGTTCTACGTGACCGACCTGGAATACAACAAGATCCACGACCGGCACGCGCAGGAGAAGATCCGGGCGACGATCCTGGATCACGTGGAGCAGGCGGCGGAAATGTTTGCCGGATAAACCCGATCGGGGTCGTCCCTCGTGATCAGTATCGGGATCGGTATTGCTATCGAACGACGGTAAGCCCTTGTCGAGAGCCGAGGACGAGGGCCGAGAGCCGAGAGCCGAATTTTGGAGAAGGCCTTTGGGGGCGATTACGAGTTGCTCACGGATCTGCGCTTCGCAACGAGGGATGAAATGGGGGGTGGACGATCCAGGCCTTGCCGGATCCTTCAGCAGGGCAGTCCCATCGGGGACGGCAGACTTCAGCCCGCTACTTCAGTGGCGGGAACCGGGATACCCATCGTGACCGAGTCCCGTAGGGACGACAGCACCGTTCCAAGCGATCTGGCGATTAGCGGATAAGTTTTCGAGTGAAGATAAGGGATGTGGGACGAGCGGGGAGATCAGCAACTCGCACCAAGTCGCCCGAACCGCACTTTCCCTGCTTGACCGCTGGACGCCGGTCGGATATAAGGAGAGGCTACGCTTGACATTCCCGGGTGGAAGATCAGGCGATGGCTCCCGCGGCCGCTGGGCGGCGGGGGCGCACCAAGCAGAAGGCATCCCGCCTTCTCACCCCCAGCGCTCCGGCGACGGAGTTGTGCGGTGGGTTCCAGGGCGAAGCGAACCATTGCGTTGGTCTTCACCCACAGGCCGGAATCACGAGCGCGCGGCGCGCCGACGCGCCGGGATTCGGGCATGGACGGTCCAGGCGGCCGGGGCGGGATTGTGAGGCATTTCCCGTCGCGGCTGTTTTGTTTTTGAGCCGCCGCATCCGCCACGGGGGATGCGCGACGGGATGCAGCGAGCGAACACGCGAGCAATTGAGAACGTGACTCCCCGCCGCGACGGGGTGAAAAGGAGGTAGGCGCCATCAGGACCAATACGCGCACCAATGAGGAGATCCGGGTCAAGGAGGTCCGCCTGATCGACGAGGCGGGCAAGCAGCTGGGGATCATGCCGATCGACAAGGCGCTGGAGCGGGCGCAGGCCAAGGCGCTCGACCTGGTCGAGGTGGCGCCCGATGCCCAGCCGCCGGTCTGCCGGATCATGGACTTCACGAAGTATCTGTATGAGCAGAAGCGCAAGCAGAAACTGGCGCGCAAGAAGACGGCGCGCGTCGACACGAAGGAAGTCAAGCTGCGTCCGAACATCGACCCGCACGATTTCGGGATCAAGCTGAATCATTCGCGCGAGTTCCTGGAGAAGGGCAACAAGGTCAAGTTCACGATCCGCTACCGGCCGCGCGAAATGCGTCACTACGAGATCGGGCTGAAGGTGATGGACCGGCTGGTGGAGGAGCTGAAGGAACTGGCGAGCGTCGAAAGCACGACGCGCAACCAGAGCGGCCTGCGCATGCAGACGATGATTCTGGCGCCGCGGAAGGAAGCGATCGCGCGGCGCGATCATGAGGAAGGCGAAGCGGCCGAGAATTGAACGAGCCGACCGGCGGACGCGCCGCCCGGGCATCAACCGTAGACGGGGAGAGAGAGCAGCATCATGCCGAAGATCAAGACCAAGGGTGGCGTCAAGAAACGCCTCAAGCCGACGGGCGGCGGCCACATCAAGCGCAAGCGCTGCAACCACGGCCACATCCTGACCAAGAAGAGCGCCAAGCGCAAACGGCGCCTGCGCCAGACGACGCTGGTGCATGAGGCCGACGAGCGCCGGATGAAGAAGCTGCTGCACATCTAGGGGGAAGCAACGCCTCCGACGGTGACGGCCGCGATCAGCCCGCCCCGCCGCCCGCGCGGCGGGACCGCCCAGAGCCACTTTGAGAGTCCCCGGGGGGGACGGCGGAAGCGAACCGGATCGGCCGGCGGGCCGCCGGCGCGCATCCGCACCATAGAACGGAGTAAGACTCATGCCTCGCGTAAAAAACAGCGTCGCGACGCGGCGCCGCCGCAAGAAGATTCTCAAATTGGCCAAAGGGGCGCAGGGGAGTCGTTCCAAGCTGTTCAAGAATGCCAAGGAGACGGTCAAGCGGGGGATGAACTACGCCTACCGCGACCGGCGCGTGCGCAAGCGCGAATTCCGTGCGCTGTGGATCGCGCGGATCAGCGCGGGGGTGCGCGCCCACGGCATGAAGTACAGCGAATTCATGCACGGGATGAAGCTGGCGGGGATTGAGCTGGACCGCAAGGTGCTGGCCGACCTGGCGATGAACGACGCCGAGGCGTTCGGCGCCATCGTCAGCCAGGTCCGCAATTCACTCGCACAGGCCGCCTGATGATGGCTGCGACCGGCGTGGAGACGTTGCGCGAACGACTGCGCGAACTGGGCGAGCAGGCGCGCCGCCAGATCGAGGCGGCCGCCGACGCCCAGGCGCTGGAGGCGCTGCGCGTGCAGTACCTCGGCAAGAAGAGCGAGTTCTCCGGGCTGCTCAAGGCCCTGGGGCAACTCGGCGCCGAGGACCGCAAGCGGGTGGGGATGGTCGCCAACGAGGTGAAAACCGAGCTGGGCGACCTGATCACGCGGCGGCGCGAGGCGTTCGACGAGGCCGAGCGGCAGCGGCGGCTCGCCGAGGAGCGGCTGGACGTGACGCTGCCGGGCCGGCCGGTCCCGCGCGGGCATCTGCACCCGGTCACGCAGGGGATCCGCGAGATCTGCGGGATTTTCGTCCAGATGGGCTTCGAGGTGGCCACCGGCCCCGACATCGAGGACGACTACCATAACTTCGAGGCGCTGAACTTCCCGCCCAATCACCCGGCGCGCGACATGCAGGATACGTTCTACATGCGGGGGGGCGGGCTGCTGCGGACGCATACCTCGCCGGTCCAGATCCGCACGATGCGCGAGCGCAAGCCGCCGCTGGCCGTGGTCGCGCCGGGGCATACCTACCGCTGCGATGCCGATTCGACGCACCTGCCGATGTTCACGCAGATCGAAGGCTTCATCGTCGATGAGAACATCCGGATGAGCGATCTGAAGGGAGTCCTGCAGCGGCTGATCCACGCCTACTTCGGCGCGGACCGGACCTACCGGATGCGGCCCTCGTTCTTCCCGTTCACCGAGCCGAGCGCCGAAGTGGACATCCGGTGGGAAAACGCGGCGGGCGAACAGGTCTGGTTCGAGGTGCTGGGCGCCGGCATGATTCATCCCGCCGTGCTGGAGA